>JBJFDX010000062.1:0-10646 GCA_051890235.1 Bacteroidaceae bacterium
ATATTATCATTATTTAATAAAACGAATGAGTGAGAAGACAAAAAAAGCCTTAACTTTGCTTTGACGTTGCCCCCTCGGGCACGCCATGGTCAAACCTAATACACACTACTATGGCAAAGAAGAAGTCGGGCCACCGCATTAAAAAGACAGACCTGCAGAATTTGCTGATGAATATGTTCCAGCAAGCGCCAGGTATCACATTTGATTTGAAGACACTCTACCGCACTCTGAACCTGAAAACTCATCCTGCCAAGATGCTCATGATGGACGTACTTGACGAGATGCTGATGGATGACTATATCAAGGAACAACCGCGTTATCACTACAGTCTCAACACACCATCACAAGTGATGGAGGGAATCTTCCGCCGCAAGGCCAATGGAAAGAATGTGTTTGAGCCCTCAGATGGTACAGAACCGATATTGGTGGCAGAGCGTAACAGCATGCATGCCATGGACGGTGACAGAGTACAGGCTACCATGATGGCACGCAGAAGAAATCATGTGAGGGAAGCCCTCGTGACTGAAATCGTAGAACGAGCCGACCACACATTTGTGGGTACGCTGGAGGTCAAGAAGGACTATGCCTATCTGCTCACCGAGGACCGTACTCTGGCCAACGACATCTTCATTCCCAAATCAGCACTTAAGAAAGGCAAGGATGGTGACAAGGCCGTAGTAAAGATTACCGAATGGCCAGAGAATGCCAAGAATCCCGTGGGACAAGTCATTGACATCCTGGGTAAGACGGGGGAGAATAATGCCGAGATGCATGCCATTCTGGCTGAATATGGGTTGCCCTACAAATATCCATCAACCGTGGAGAAAGCAGCCGACAAATTGCTGCCAGGCATCACAGCCGAAGAACTTGCCAAGCGCGAGGATATGCGTGACGTGATGACCTTTACCATTGATCCCAGAGACGCCAAGGACTTTGATGATGCCCTGAGCATACGCCCCATGGGAGACGGACTATGGGAAGTGGGGGTACACATAGCCGACGTGAGCCATTATGTGACCGAAGGTTCCATCATCGACAGAGAGGCACAGAAACGCTCCACAAGCGTGTATCTGGTGGACCGTACCATCCCCATGCTCCCTGAAAGACTGTGTAACTATATCTGTTCACTACGGCCCGATGAAGATAAACTGGCATATAGCGTCATCTTCACACTCAACGAGAAGGCAGAGGTGAAGAACTGGCATTTGGCACACACCGTTATCCGTAGCAACAGACGCTTTACCTATGAGGAAGTACAAGAGGTACTGGAGACACACCACGAAGCCAGCAAGGAGGACTACGACAACCCAGGTGACCATGTGGCACCACTTACACCTGATGCTGAACCTGCCGAGCACTTTGCCAAAGAACTTATTATGTTGAATCGCATGGCAAAGGAGTTGAGACGCAAGCGATTCTCTGGTGGAGCCATAGATTTTGACAGATGTGAAGTTCGCTTTGAAATTGACGAGAAAGGAAAACCGACAAGCGTATATTTCAAGGTGGCCAAAGATGCCAACAAGTTGGTAGAGGAGTTTATGCTCCTTGCCAACCGTACCGTGGCCGAAAGTATCGGAAGGGTAAGCAAAGGGACCAAACCCAAGGTATTCGTATATCGTATCCACGACACACCCGACCCTCAGAAGCTGATGAATTTGGCTGATTTTGTAAGTAAGTTTGGCTATAAGTTGCGCACTAACGGCACCAAAGACGATGTGAGCCGCAACCTCAACAAACTGCTCAATGACATCAAAGGCAAAAAGGAACAGAATGTGGTGGAGATGGTCAGCCTGCGAGCCATGATGAAAGCCAAGTACAGCGTGCAGAACGTAGGACATTATGGATTGGCTTTTCGCTACTACACTCACTTCACAAGTCCCATCAGACGTTATCCCGACCTGATGGTACATCGTCTGCTGACACGCTATGCCGAAGGTGGAAGAAGTGTGGGCCGAGAAAAATATGAGGAGCTGTGTGAGCATTGCAGCGAGATGGAACAGACTGCAGCACAGGCCGAGCGCTCCAGCATAAAGTACAAACAGGTGGAATTTATGAAGGATCGCCTGGGCGAAGTCTTCGAAGGAACCATCAGCGGAGTAACGGAATTTGGCTTGTATGTAGAAGTAAACGAAAACAAATGTGAAGGTATGGTTCCCTTGAGAGACCTCTGCGACGACTATTATGAGTTTGATGAGAAAAATTATTGTCTGCGAGGCAGAGCCTCACACCACTGCTACAACTTGGGAGACACCGTGAAGATTCAGGTGGCACGAGCCGATCTGTTCCGCAAACAACTTGACTATAAATTGGTCAGGGAATAAAGTGGGGAATGAAAGAAGTATCCTCTGCCCCAAGAACAAGAAAAGAAGTCGCATGACCATCCCCATACTAAGGGAGTCGGTCATGCGGCTTCTCATATTCCTCCGAAAGAGGAGTATATACTTACAGGGTTACTTACGTTTCTTGGTCTTCTTGGGAGCAGGCTGCTTGGTTGCCTCTTGCTCTGCCAGGATACCCTTCAGAATCTCGGGGTCGTTGGTGGTAATAAGGTCCACACCCTCCAGATTCACATGATGACGAAGGTTCTCCTCACCATCCACAGTCCATACGTTCACCTCCAGTCCCAGTTGCTTGGCTTCCTGGAGCCATTCAGGATGTTTAACGAACACTTTCTCGTTATAGTCAATACCTGTGAGACCCATCTCCTTGACTTGAGCAGGTGTCAACTCACCATTAAGGTAAGCAACCTTTGACTCAGGTGAAATCTCATGCAAACGCTGGCACACCACCTTACTGAAAGATATATACTCAGTCTTCTTCTCCAAACCGAGTGAACGCACAAGTTCTACCGTAAGATCGGCAATACGCTTGTCACGCACCTCATTACGATGAGCCTTTATCTCAAGGATAAGTTGGCAACCCTCCATCTTGGCACCTTCAGTAAGGTACTGCTGCAAGGTGGGAATAAACTCTCCATTATCCAAACGATGATTCATGAGTGTGGCAAAGGTGGTATCCTCAATACGAATACCCTTGAGCGTAGCATCATGAAACACCACAGGAACCCCATCGGCCGTAATCCACACATCAAACTCCGAGCCATAGCAACCTACGGCAGCAGCTTTCTGAAGGGAAGTGATAGAGTTCTGAGCACTACCATCCGTTCGCCAATAGCCACGATGAGCCACAATCTTGGGCTGAGCTACAGCTGTCAAACCAACGATGGCAGCTGTCACAAGAAAAAGAAATCTCTTCATGTTAGTATTATCTATTAGTTGTCTGATGCACTGAAGGAAGGTTGCAGATGACACTCAACCGCATCTCCCATGTCACAAAGTTAGAGAAAAATGAGGAAAAAGCGCTCTTTATGCATGGACAATTCATATAGAAAAAGAATATTCTTCGTAATTTTGCATAGGAGAAAACCTAAATAACTATAATATGAGAAAACTATCTTTTACTCTGCTTTGCAGCCTACTGTTTGCCGGGCAGACAGCATGGAGTCGGGTTACCCTGCCCACTCACTTCACCAGCAACATGGTGCTTCAGCAGAAAACCGCACTTAACATCCACGGCACAGCCCGACCTGGAAGTCAGGTCACCCTGGTTACTGGATGGAACAAGAAAGGTGTGACGGCACAAGCTTCAGAAACAGATGGTAAATTTACGCTGACCATTCAGACGCCTAAAGGTGGACTGAAGGCCTACAGTATGACGTTCTCTGATGGTGAAGAGACCACGCTTGAGAACGTGCTGATAGGTGAGGTTTGGCTGGGAAGCGGACAGAGCAACATGGAAATGCCTCTCAAGGGTTGGGGAAAAGTGCTCAACTATGAGGAAGAGATTGCCAATGCCAATTATCCCATGATACGACTGCTGCAGGTTAAAAAGCGTACTAACGTAAAACCCCAAAATCAGGTGGAACTCACTATGGATGGATGGCAGGAATGCAGTCCCAAGACGGTGGAGAACTTCAGTGCCCTCTGCTACTTCTATGCCCTTCGTTTGTGGGAAGAACTAAAGGTACCCGTGGGTGTTATTGATGATGACTGGGGTGGAACTCCTGTGGAGGCCTGGACACGAGCCGAAGCACTTCAACATGTGACAGGATTCGAAGAACAGGCTGGCAAGATGATCAGTTCGGGCTACTCTCCTGAGGCCATGACAGCCTACTACGAAAGTATTCCTCAAGAAAAAAGAAGCAAAAACCATGACGTGAACTATTACCAGCATGCCACAGGGCTTTACAACGCCATGATACATCCTCTGATAGAGTTCCCCGTAAAAGGAATCATCTGGTACCAAGGATGTAGCAACGTGGGACGTGCGGCTCAATACCAGGCAGCCTTCCAGACCCTCATAACTGATTGGCGTAAATGCTGGAACAACCCCACCATGCCTTTCTATTTTGTTCAGTTGGCCAACTTCTTGCAACCAAGCGATTTACAGCCCGACTCTCAATGGGCTCTCTTACGTGAATCACAAGCAGATGCTTTGTGCTTGCCCAACACAGGCATGGTAGTCAATATAGACCTGGGTGATGCAAAAGATATTCACCCCAAGACAAAACGAGAAGTGGGTCGACGCATGGCTGCTATTGCACTGAATCAAACCTATGGTAAGCGTAAGGTAGCCTACACAGCACCCATCTACGACCATTTCACCACAGAGAATGACGGAATCCATATTCACTTCCGCACTCCACAAGGAAGTGAGCCTCTGGTAACGGAGGATAATCTGCCTGGCTTTATCATAGCAGGGGCCGACCGCAAATGGCATGTTGCCAAGGCTAAAGTGGTGAGTGAGAATGAGGTGGTAGTAAGCAACGAAGGCATACACTTCCCCATAGCTGTTCGTTACGGATGGGCAGACAATCCCACCTGCACCCTGCGTACAGCAAGTGATTTGCATGTGGCTCCGTTCCGTACCGACCGCTGGTAAGACGTCAGCATCCTTCTGAAATAAATATGGCGGCAGGAAACACCCATGAGTGAAACCTGTCGCCATAATCTTTATCCCGAATCGGTCATCATTCCAACACCTCGGCTTGCTTACCTATATATAATATATAAAAGGTACGCGCGCGTAAGCACATATGCCAAGGAAGCAGGCTAAGAGAGATTCTGCCAATATGTGGTTATGACTGTTTGAAGAGCGTGTTTGAACGAAGTTTGCCCATCTGCCATACACAACGGACATTCAACTTATCGTCCAGAATAAGAATATCGGCATCCCTGCCACGCGTAAGCGAGCCCTTACGATCATGCACGCCCATAATATGGGCAGGTGTCTCACTGGCCATACGAACGGCATCCTCAAGGGGTACCTCTGCCTGATTGACCATCGTGCGAACCAATCGGTCGGTGGTGGCAATAGAGCCTGCGAGAGCTGAGCGGTCGGACAACTTGCAGACACCATCCTCAATCACCACACGTGGATCAAAGGCTTTGACATCCTTGCTGTCAGCAGCAGCAACAGCCAAAGCATCGGTAATGAGAGCCATGCGTTCAACTCCCTTGACCTTATATACCATACGCAGAATGGTGGGAGGCACATGTACACCATCGGCAACACATTCTACCGTCATATCATCTATGATATAAACGCTCTCCACCGTGCCCTCGTACTTATACTCACGCTTATTATGGAAACCCGGCATGGCATTATAGAAATGGGTAACATGAGTGAATCCTGCATCAAAAGCAGCCTTTACGTCACTGTAATTAGCAGCCGTGTGAGCAATACTGGGCAAGATACCCTTCTCAGAACAGAACTTACCGAACTGGAGAGCTCCAGGCAACTCAGGCGCGGCATCCCATCTGGACAAGCAAGGAGACCCCTCAACTATGGGAATATACTCGTTGGGGTCTGGATTCTTAATCCACTCCGGGCGCTGGGCTCCTGCTTTCAGAGGATTAAGATAATGCCCTTCAAGATGAAGGCCAAGAATAGGAGAATCAGGATCCTTCATGAGTTCTGCGCAAGTATCTACTGCCTTCTCTATCATGGGAACAGTACTACTGCTCAATGTGGGGAAGATACTGGTGGTTCCATACTGCAGATGTGCGTTGACAGCCACATTAAAGGCTTCGGGAGTTCCCTCCTGGAAATCACGTCCGCCACCTCCATGCACATGGATATCAACAAAACCAGGTACCACATACATGCCCTTGGCATCGATGATGTCTGCGCCGATGATGGCCAGATCACAATTGGTAACCTCAAGGATTTTACTATCGCGTATGATTACGCTTCCATCCCTCAACCACCCCTGTGGGGTAAGTATCCGTCCATTGATTATCTGTGTCAACATAATCGTATTCTTTTTTGAATTCCAGTCTTTGTATTCATGCCATGCTATAGACCACATCCATGATGCGATGGCCTATTTCCTCGGCTGCTTCCATGGTGGAAGCCTCACTATAGACGCGGATGATGGGTTCGGTATTTGATTTACGCAGATGTACCCACTTATCAGGAAAATCAATCTTCACACCATCAATATCGTTCACTTCCTGATCCTTATACATCTCCTTCACGCGCTCCAAGATGGCATCCACGTCCGTCTCAGGGGTAAGATCAATACGATTCTTGGCAATAAAATAAGGAGGATAAGTGGCACGAAGTTGGCTTGTGGTGCATCCCTTCTTGGCCAGATAGGTCAGGATGAGAGCAACACCCACTAAGGCATCACGTCCATAATGTGCCTCGGGGTAGATGACTCCACCATTACCTTCGCCTCCTATCACGGCATGAGTCTCCTTCATGCGCGTCACCACATTCACCTCACCCACAGCCGAAGCGCTATACTCCATGCCATACTTACGAGTAACATCACGCAAAGCACGTGTGCTACTCAAGTTACTTACGGTATTGCCTGGAGTATGTTGCAGAATATAATCGGCCACAGTAACCAAAGTATATTCCTCGCCATACATATTTCCGTCCTCGCAGAAGAGCGCCAGACGATCCACATCGGGGTCTACCACAAAACCTATATCGTGACCACCCTTCTGCATCAGAGACTTAATCTCAGCCAGATTCTTCTCAAGTGGCTCAGGATTGTGCTGGAAGTCACCTGTAGGCTCGGTAAAGAGACCTGTCACCTGCTTTACGCCCAAACGTTCAAACAACTTAGGCAGGATAACTCCTCCCACACTATTAACGGAATCGAATGCTACACGGAAGTTGGCCTTGCTGATGGCTTCTGCATCCACAAGAGGAAGATTGAGCACCATGTCAATATGCTTCTGATCATAGGTATCATCCTCGCGATAAGAACCCAGATGATCTACATCGGCATACTCAAAATCCTCGGCCTCAGCAATTCGAAGCACCTCATTACCCTCTTCCTTATTGAGGAATTCTCCCTGCTCATTGAGCAACTTGAGAGCATTCCACATACGAGGATTGTGACTGGCCGTAATAATAATGCCTCCACAGGCACCCTCCATGGTAACGGCAATCTCGGTGGTTGGTGTAGTGGCAAGTCCTATATTAACCACATCAAAACCCATACCCATCAAGGTACCGCACACAACATTCTTGACCATTTCGCCCGAGATGCGGGCATCACGACCCACAACAATCTTGTTACTGTTAACCTTTGTTGTGCGACGGATAAGAGTCGCATAGGCTGACGTAAACTTCACTATATCCAAAGGATTGAGTGTATCACCTGCACGGCCCCCTATTGTGCCGCGTATACCAGAGATGGATTTGATTAGTGTCATAGTGTTTCTGTTTTTATCATGTTAATATATAATCATTTTATCAGCACCTTTGTGCCATTTATCACATAGATACCAGCCTTCTTGGGCTTGGATATGCGCACGCCATCCAAGGTATATACCTCTGTAGCCTCAGGGATGCTCTCTATTGCCATCACCGAAGAGCCATCTACAACGGTCACCTCCATAGTGGCCTTCACACCCGAACCATCAGATGCTGATGCCGTAATGGTAGCCGTACCCAAAGCATGAGCCGTAAGCAAGCCCTCTTCATCCACAGATACGACCATAGAATCGGAACTCTTCCAGTTCAAAACGGGATTTGTGGCTGTAGTGGGCAATACTATGGCCGTCACACGATGAGTATCGCCTATGACCATTCCCAGTTCTGTCTCGGACAACTGAATATCCGTAACATAAGTCTTGGACATAGATACGTTGTAGGAAACATCCGCCGGATGATATACGGTACCACTGGCTGTTGTCATTACCTGATTGGAGAGAGAGAGAGTACCTCCGTCAAAAGTCTCGTCTGCCTCTATCACCAGGGAGAAAAGTGTACCATTGAGCCCCTTGAAAGTAGCATTCTCGGTGGAATATCCCAGGATGCGCACTCCTTCAGCATTTCCTCCACGCTTCAGCACATGAGTGGTTCCAAAGACATTACCCGTATTGACGTTGAGTGTATCCACAGAAAGACCTCCGGTGAGTACAACGGTGGTCTGGAAGGCAGTGATATACTGCGGAGCAGACATCCACACATTAATCTTACGAGTACCTCCACACTTGACAGATGCGGTGCTGGAGTAGATGCGCGCAGAAGAATCATCCACAGGAGAGAAACTGATGTCCTTACCCGATATACCGTTGATGATGGCCACCACATCCAGGACATCAATTTCCTTGTCGGAGTTTGCATCGGCATTATACTTAAAGAATCCCTCAGGAGCACGACCCATGATATACTCTGCCACCCAATCGGCATCTGAGAGGGTCAGCACTCCATCCTTCTGTACGTCTCCCATCAAAACAAACTCATTGGAGAATGTACCATCGGCATTCTTCACCACAATGCCACGTCTCTTGTCAAAGGAAGGATGAGCATCCTCTCCTATCTTCTGGAACCACAAGGGTATTTCGCCCTTGGGAACATTGAGCATCCAGGCGAGTTCGCCACTGCCTACCTGCTCACTTGTGATAGCCGTTACCTGACTGCCTATCGTGCTATAGCAGTCGCTCATGGCAGGCACACCTGCATATCGGGCCATCTCGCATGCTTCCACGCATCCTGTCACCTCGCCTGAGTTCCAGCATCCAATCATCTGAGCATCTCCTCCAAGCCATCCTGACATGGCTGCACTCTCACCACCGCCTGTTATCCTTCCGGTATTGTAGCAGTCCTTCAGCACAATCTGGCTATTACTACCATAGTTGCATCCCAGAATACCTGCTGCGTTGACGCCTGAGCCTGTAACATTAGCCTCATTACCCACACGCTCGATAGTAACCAATCCGCTATACATGCTTGTGGATACCAATCCCACATAGGATGCTCCGCTGATGGAGCACGTGGAATCAAAGATGAAGTCGCTTATCTGCACTCCGTCACTCACCACGCCAAAGAAACCACAATTGTTTGCGCCCTTAATATTGAGATTGCTGATAGAATGTCCTCGTCCGTCAAATATTCCCTTAAAGGGGAACGTTGCATTTCCGATAGGAGAGAAATAGTCACTATAGCCGGACATGTTGATATCATCGGTGAGATAACCTTCCGACTTATTGGCCCCCGAATTGACAGCATGAGAGAATTCTATAAGATCGGCAGCCGAGGAGATACAGAAGACAGAGTCCACATATACCTTATTCTCTCCATAGCCCAGAAAGTCATCCATCCAGTCTATACGGGCAGGGAAGTACTCACGTAGCACATTCACCTCTCCTTCATAAGAGCCATAAGTCTTGGGATTCTGATGGACGCGGTCGTTCAGTATTGGCCATCGGGTAAAGTTCAGACGCTGGGAAGCATCAAGTTCACGTGCCATGCTATCGACATAAGCAAGCAAGGACTCGTCAGAGAAGAGGCCGCAACGGCGCATATCACCCCATATCTGCTTCAGTCGGTTGCTGGCATAGGTATCCTGGAAGACTCTATTGACAAAAGAACGCATACCATTGGCCGCGCTTCCTCCCGTCTTGTACACCCAATCCGAGCGATTGTTTACAGGATAGATACGAGAATCATTATCCATGGCCAGATCGAAGTCCCACACAGGTCCCACATAGAAGGGTACCTGATCACGTTGCTTATACATATAGGTACTCCAGTAGGTATCGGTGTTTCCCGACAATTCACCCACGATGAAATGCTTCAGGAAACTCTCTACATCCATCTTTGAGCGGTAACCCAGAGAGTCATCCTTGAAAGTAGAGGACCACAAGGCACTCTCCAGCAAATTGAAGGCTCGCTTGATATAGTTGGACTGTTGGGTGGTAATCTCATCGTCATCGGGTGACTTGATGGTCACGGGGATACCATGTGAGCTGGTAAACCATGAGGTCTCACCACTGGCATAAGCATCCACCTCAACCAGATAGCCACCCGTGAGAGCCACACCATCGTTATCCGCAGGCGTCATCTCGGTGATGGGCACACGAGCCTTATCGATACTTATCTGGTCGCACAATTGATAACATCCTTTGTATTCGCCGTTGAGAATCACATCCACAGGCTGGCAATAGGGTGTGTAAGCCAGTCCCAGACGCCTACTGATCTCAAAGGCTATGCAATTGCGCATGAGAGTCTTGTCACCATAGTTATTGATGAGCGTCCACTTCTTAGCCTTGGCAGGAGACTCCATAGAAGAACCCTTCAGCATGTGGTGACTCTTGCCATCATTGAACTTGATGCGATAA
>JBJFDX010000063.1:0-2857 GCA_051890235.1 Bacteroidaceae bacterium
GGTCATTAGGCTGTTATGCACAAACATACATGCTTTTTGTCATCTGTGTCAAAAATACAAGCAGTTCTCATGATAACACTAATGACCGACTCGAGATTATTATGATATATGACAGACATTATCAGAATATCCGGGCACACCAATCCTAAAGAGAGGTGTGCTCGGTAAATTGTGTCTTCACAACCCTCCAGCAGAGGAGTGATTGCATCAGAGCTGAGAGAGAATATCCCTCTGAATCGTGGGAATAAGAATAAAAAGACTTTACAGAACTATTATACGCCCTCTTCCTCGATGGTATCCTCTGCAGGATTCTCATTGATAGGGGTTTCGTCCTCTTCTATGCTATAACTGCCATTCTGAGTTATCTTGATGAGGAAAGGCTGGGACATGTCACTTTCAGGATAACTGACACAGGTGCCAAAAGTGAGCACTCCATCCCGATAACCTATACAACGGAAGCCATCAAACATGCCATGAACACGGAAATCAGTATTCATCAGCTTCATGAAGTCTTTCTTGGAGAATTGGCGACGGAAGAAGTCCTGCCCATTCTTTTTTATAGAAAGCACAAAGATATTATCCTTGAACTTCGTGCCGTATTGGTCGGTCACCACAGGCAATGAGTCGGAGGATTCACGGTGAATATTGAAAGTTACCTGACTATTCCATGCCTGGAGGCTATCGGGGAAATCACAACTGGCCATACTGTGCGTGACCGTATCCTGCTCCACCACTGGCAACACGTCAATGGTATCTTTGCTCTTGTTATCCTTGCATGATACCATTAGCAAGGCCATAAGAGCCAGTATCGTAAAGTTCCTTTGTGTCATGTCTTTTTTACTAATAAGTATTGTTTTATCTTCACAAAGATAGGGCTTTTTTCTTTTCCTCACAACAGAATCCGCTGAGATGTGAATTGGAGAACAATTTATTTCGTACCTTTGTCGTGTATATGAAACGAGCATACGTTTATCTGGCTATTGTAGCTGCCGTGGTGTTTTTGGCACTGGGTGGATTGGGCGACTGCTCTCTATCACGTATCCTCCCTATGCCCGCTGCCGATACCCCTCGAGTGGATTCGACCGATATGATTATGCGCCTTCGCACACAGAGCCGCTTATACACAGCCGAATACCGTATCCACAAGATAGTCACTCACGATGATTTATTACGCTTCCAAGGTGAGTTTCTGGGATATTCTTATGAGCAAACATTTCATTTGGGAGACAGGAAGATAGCCATTCCTATTGATGTAACATTCAAGGCTTACGTGGACTTCTCGACTTTCTCAGAGGAAAATGTGGAGCGTCACGATTCGCTCATTCACATCACCTTGCCTGACCCGCGCGTCATCCTCACATCCTCAGAGGTGGATTATGCGGGAGTAAAACAGTACACAACCCTGTTGAGAAGCGGATATACCGACAGGGAGATGAGCGAACTCACCAAGCAGGGAGTGGAGAGCATTATCTCAGGAATAGGCAAGACAGATATAATAGAACGCGCGCGTGAGAGTGCAGCCCGCATGATTATTCCACTCATGGTTCAGTTGGGCTATCGGTCTGATTATGTGGTGGTAACCTTCCGCCGTGATCTGAACCTCTCCAACCCTCGCTTTTTCTATGATAGCGACCATTCTGTGGTAAGATGGGAAGGAGGTGAGAAATGAAGTTTCTGCGTCAACTGATTACATGCCTGGTGCTGTTGGGAGTAGTGGCTGGGATGGGATGCCTTGCTTATTTGCATTTCTCTGGCAAGAAGTTCTCTCTCTTCGGTATGAGCGTAAGCCGACCTTTACAGGCAGAGCCAACTCCCATGCGAATCCAAGCAATCAAGGAAATAGGCCAATGGGAGTTTATGAGCATAGATGACGAGGAGGTGGTGGACACCATTCGCAGGCATTGGCTGGGAAGAGATGACTATCTGGTGCGTATCTACCGAGGCACCCTGAGACTGGGTATCGACTTCAACCAATGTGGCGATGAGTGGGCTTTGGCTTATTCTGATACGGTCAAGGTGCGCCTGCCTCAGGTCAGACTTTTGGACAATCTTTTTATCGATGAAGCACGTGCACGCAGTTTCTACGAGTCGGGAAAATGGAGTGCCTCAGTCCGAACCGAACTAAGACATAAAGCTGAAGAGGCCATGCGCCGACGCTGTCTCACCCCCGAGAATATGCAGGCGGCTCAGCAAGTGGCTCGCGAACAGCTGCAACGCTTCTTCCTTTCCCTGGGATACGCCCATGTGGTGTTTGTAAACGAGGAGGAACAATAAGAGTCCCCCTCCGCATCAGTTTAAAATTGTCTAAAAGTATAGCTGGATAAGAAAAAAGAGCTAACTTTGCCATGTTAAATCATTATAAAGACACAAGTATTATGAAGAAACTAATGGTTTTGGCTATGGTAGCCCTCATGAGCACTACCATGGCAATGGCTCAGAAAGACAAAGGTTTTAATTGGGCTGTAGAAGGTGGTATCGGCAGTGAAATCGAACTGGGCGGTCGCATCCAGCACAACTTCAACCAGTATTTGGCTTGGGATGTCGTGAACGTGAAATATGCCTTCGATTATACTGGGGCAAATGCAAATGAATGGGAACTCACAACAGGTTTGCGTGGATTCTCTCCTTCGTTTGGTCCTAATCTGAAAGCATTTGCTGCCATTGACCTGGGTTATGGCGGTTTGAAGGCCACCGAGAGTGGATGTGATGCTGTTCATTGCTTTGCTCTGGACTTCACGGTAGGCCTGCAGGTTTACAAGGGGCTCTATCTGGGTTACGGCTTCGGAGGTCTCTTCAATGACGGCAGTCATAAGGATCATCTGCTGCGCATAGGTTGGATGTTCTGATTTCAAGGCCT
>JBJFDX010000064.1:0-2854 GCA_051890235.1 Bacteroidaceae bacterium
TCTGCTTGTTCCAGAAGTTCATAAATCACGTTAGAGCCAAGGATTCTGCTTCCTGTCCGTTCCATTGTGAGTTCGTAGAGAATCTGAGCCGTGTCATGGAAGATGTTGCCCAGATCAGCAGGCTGAACACCTTCCTCTGCATCCCTTTCCGGTTGCAGTCCTGCCACGTGCTGGAAGTAGAATTTCATGGGGCAGTCTATGTACATATTGATGGCAGAGGGACTCAGCATGACATGCTTCTTGTCTGGCAGCGAGGCATCATATTTGTCTTGCAGCCTCTTCATGATGCTCTCATCCTTCTGTACACACAATTGTTTAGCATTGTTTATCCGTGGAATGCTACGGAGCCATTTGCTCTGAATGGGAATGTCTGTTTCTGCCAGCATCTGACGCAGGAACCGTGACATCTCGTGATGTGTGTTCCCGTTGCTGTTTTCGTTGTAAACGCAGGTGAGATGTTCTGTGCGTTGGATGAGCCTGTAGAAATAATAGGCAAAAACAGCATTGCGATGACGCGGAGTGGTAAGTCCAAAGGCTTCACGTATGTCTGCGGGTATCATTGTATCAGACTGTGTTGACCGTGGAAGCATTCCCTCTTCCACAGAGAGCATGAGTAGATGTGAGAAGTCCAGACATCGTGTCTCCAGCACACCCATTATCTGCAGTCCTATGGCCGGTTCTCCGTGGAAAGGAATCCTGGCAGACATCAATATGCTTCTCATGAGTTTGCGCAGGGTTATGGGGTGCACCTCAAGGGCGTCCCGCGGTGCTTGTGTCAGATTGATGAACTGTTGCAGGATTCGGTGTGTCTGGAATACTGCTTCCATGTAAAGCATGTCGTAGGCAGAGGGTTGTGCAATCTTGGAGAAATACAATCCTATGCGCTGCAGCATCTTGTCAAGCCATGTCAGTAACGTGGGAGAATCTGTGCCCTGCCATGTGCAGGCCCATTCCGTCTCCTCTCCCAGCAATCGGACATATGCATGTCTTCTTACAGCCTGCAAGAACGAATATCGGAAAGTCTGTTTTGACTTGTCGTATCCATCGGTATGCAGATTGGTCAGAGCCATGAGCAGACTGTACACAGGTGTATCAGCCAGAGGAAAGCCCATGGTCACATTTACATTTTCTATCTGTTGGGGTAATGCATGCAGGACGGGATGCAGCAGTGATTCGTTGCATAAGACCACCGCGTTGCGATTGGGTATGATGTCCCGTGCTTCACTCAGCCATTGTCTTGTGTACCGTGCAGAAGCGTTGTCGGTGTTGCATGAGATGAATGTGACATCCTGCAGACATCTCAGGTTTTGAAATTCCTCTTTTCCTAATGCACACGGAAAATCCTGTAGGTTCTGGCGCATGAAGGTTCCCGCTTCATTAGCCTCATCATCGGTGTAGAAGGTATCGTAATCCCAATAGAAGATTGCTTTGCCTCTGCGCTGTATCTCCTGCATGAGTGCATGTTCCACGTCATTGAGCACATTAAAGCCCACAAAGACCACGGCTTTTCGTTTATCAAGGTATTGTGTGAGAGAATCCGGGCATTGACGGATTTGGCTTATTACTTGCCTGTAGAGTGCTCCTGGATAGAGCTTCCCCTTTGTCTCCAGCTTCTCACGCAAGGCGTTGTACAAGGTGTGCATGTGTCTCCATATATGTAGGAAGCGCTCCTTGATGGCTGTGTTTCCTTCTATTGAGAAATTACCGAAGAACTTGTTCAGAGCATTCTCCTGCTCAGGAGTCAGGTAGTCGATGTTGTCCAGACAATGCTGGTCATATACATTTGCCAGTACCAGACGTGCATCGGCCATGTGCTTGTCAATATCATCAAAGTCCGAAAGGATGACTTCTCCCCACCCCCATAGTTGATCGAGACTCTGTTCCTGCTCTTCAGGGATGGTCTCTTGCATGAGTCTTAATAGGGTGCATATGCTCTCGATGGTGTCTGCTTGCGTCAAGCTGGTAAACTCCCGGAATAAATGGTCCATGCTTATATATTCAGGTTCCCATAGTGGGAAAGTACCGGTATTGATCAATTCCTGTGTGAGGAACAAGCTTGCTCTCTTGCCGGGAAATACGATGGTCACATCATGCAGTTTACCGCCGAAGCGATTGATGAGGTCGCGTGCAACTATACTTAGAAATGTCTTCATGAGTGTCTTCTCTTCTTAATGGGGTTGCTCTTCAAGTGTTACTTTTTGGGGCTGTCCGCTATATACATACCATAGGTATCCTTCCACCCTCATTTCAGGATACATTGCACTTATTTGTCGCATGTATTCCTTCACTTGTCCTTCATATTCTGTATTTCTCTTTCCAAATTTGTAGTCAATCACAGTGATGAGTCCAGGCTCCATGACCACTCTGTCGGGTCTTTTTGTTTTTGCCAGACCTGTATCTGGATCCCGGGTGATGATTCCGCACTCTCTCAGACATCTCTTTCCCGGGGCAAACCATTGTGCTATGGTGGAATTTGTGAGTCCATGCTCTATGGCACGGCGTGCTTTCTTCCACGCCGGAGACTGGTCAGCATACCCTTCAGCCTCCAAGCGGTCGAGGACGGATGATGCCTCATCTGCGTTCCCTATCAGACTGAGCGCATAATGCATTAACTTTCCGCTTTCGATATAGGCGTCCTCCTGCTTCTCCTCTTCTGCTTCATCATTCAGGTTATGCATATATAACCTGGCTTGTTCGCTCTGCATGAAGTGCATCGTGGGAGGGTGTGTGCTCATGGTGATATCGTGGGCATTGTCTTCATCATGAAGCAAGTTCATTCTAATCTTCGTCTCATCTTCGTCAGAACTCTCACTTTTCTGCTTTTGCTCTATGCTCGAACAGAGTTCTCCTTGCC
>JBJFDX010000065.1:0-2850 GCA_051890235.1 Bacteroidaceae bacterium
CTTTGCTATTTGGTATTTTGGAACTTAGCATTGCGTGTTAAGCTTCCTTAAGCAAAATGCAAAAAAGTGTTATGCTATACTAAATATCAGTCACTTGCGTCTGAATGGGGTGGCGTGGATAACAAAGGAGGTACTTAAAGTTTCGTCAACGTCTGTTTTTCAGTACTTTGCGACAGGATTGCTAAAGTTGGAGCATGCAAGGGGCAATTTGGCTCGGATTGATAAAGTACGTACATTTGCAAGGTCTTTCTCTTTTGAGAATACACTAAAAGCAACATCGTCTCTAAGAAAACAAAATGGATAAGTCACCACGCGATAAGTGGAAGGAGTGCCTGGGAATCATCAGGAACAACCTGGACGAGCGTCAGTTCAACACTTGGTTTGAGCCGACGAAGTTCAAGTCCTATGACCAGGAGAAGAAGGAATTGACCATATATATTCCTTCCAATTTCTTCTATGAGTATCTGGAAGGCCACTTCCGGAGACTCATGCATATGACTATCGCCAAGGTGTTCGGTGCCGACCAGCATCTGATGTACGAGGTGAAGGTGGCCGGCAAGGAGACTGTAAGCATGGAGAGTGATGAGCCCACTCCCTTTGATAAGCAACAGCACGGCGTGGCTGCCCTCAACCAAGCTCCGCGCATGGCTCAGGCTGCCGGTGCCGCTCAGGATTTGGATTCATGCCTCAACACCAAACAGAACTTCAGCAATTTCATTGAGGGAGCCAGCAATAAGTTGCCTCGCAGCATCGGACTTTCCATAGCAGAGAATCCCAGTCAGCAAACGTTCAACCCCCTCTTTATATATGGCCCTAGTGGTGTGGGCAAGACCCATCTGGTGAATGCCATCGGTACACGCATGAAGGAGTTGCATCCCGAGAAGAGAGTCCTCTATCTGAGTGCCCGACTCTTTGAGGTTCAGTATACTTCTTCGGTTAACCAGAACAGGGTGAATGATTTCATGCATTTCTACCAAAGCATTGATATGCTCATCGTGGATGATATCCAGGAGATGGTGGGCAAGAAGGCCACACAATACACCTTCTTCCATATCTTCAATCATCTGCGTCAGAATGGTCGCCACATCATCCTCACAAGCGATCGTCCTCCCATGGCCCTGCAAGGAATGGAGGACAGAATGATAACCCGTTTCCAGAGTGGCTTACTTGCTGAACTGGAGAAACCGGAAGAGCAGTTGCGCAGGAATATCCTGGAGAGCAAGGTGAAGCATGATGGACTGAGAATCCCTGATAAGGTGCTTGATTATATCTCACAGAACGTGAGCGACAGCGTGCGTGAACTGGAGGGTGTGGTTCAGAGCCTGTTGGCTTACTCGGTGGTATTCAATCGTGAGGTGGACCTTCAGTTTGCTATGCGCATCATGAACCATAACAGTCGTGCTGAGCGTAAGCGTACCATCACCATGGATCAGATAGTGGATTACACCTGTGATTACTTCCAGATCAAACAGGAAGATGTTTATGGTAAGAGTCGCAAGGCCAATATCGTGCTCGTAAGACAGTTGAGCATGTATCTGGCTCAGCATTACACCCAGTTGACAGCCAGTAAGATTGGCACCCTGGTGGGTGGCAGGAATCATGCTACCGTGATTCACAGCGTGCGCACCATCGAGAAACGCTTGAAGAGCGACAAGGAATTTCAGCGTAAGGTGGCCGAACTGGAGGGAAGACTCAAGACCTGATTTGAAACAAGAATTCCCCATAACGTATGATGAACATCCGTACACGTAAGACCATACGTAAATACACGCAGCAGCCCATCCCTGATGAGCTGCTGAACCGCTTATTGGAGGAGGCATCCCGAACCCAGACCATGGGTAACCTGCAACTCTATAGCGTGGTGGTTACCCGTTCTGAGGATGCCAAGAGCACATTGGCACCCCTGCACTTCAATCAGCCCATGGTGACCATGGCTCCTGTAGTGCTGACCATCTGTGCTGATTACCGTCGTGTGACCGACTGGTGTGAATGTCGTCAGGCTATGCCCGGATACGACAATATGCTCAGTTTTATCAATGCCGCCACCGATGCCCTGCTCTATACCCAGACCTTCTGTAATCTGGCCGAGGAGGAAGGACTGGGCGTCTGTTTCCTGGGAACCACTCTTTATTCGTCTGCTCAGATAGCAGAACAGTTACAGTTGCCTGCCCTCACCTTCCCGGTAGCTACTCTCACCGTTGGTTGGCCTGCAGAGGATCCTGAACAGCAGGACAGACTTCCTCTGGACTCTTTTGTTCACCAGGAAACATATCATCCCTATTCCCCTCAGCTCATCGACCTGTATTATTCAGCCAAAGAGTCCCTGCCTGCCAATCAGAGATTCGTGGAAGAAAATGACAAGGATACTCTGGCTCAGGTCTTTACTGATGTGCGTTATACCCGCAAGGACAACGAGGCCATCTCACATTCCCTGATTGATACTCTGGTGAAGCAAGGCTTTCTGAAGTCGGACGGATTGGGCACCTCACTTGAGGTAGTGGAGACCCGACCGGAAGTGCTGGAGTGTGATGTGGTTCGTTTCCAGAACAAAAAAGAAAAGTGGGTGGCTTTTGTGGGACTTCTTAATGGATATCCTTATGAGATATTTACCGGTCTGATGGATGACGAGGAAGGCATTGCTTTACCCAAGAGTGTGACTCATGGCCGTATTATCAAGCATGTGGATAAGGATGGGCAGAAGCGATATGACTTCCAGTTTGAGAACAAACGCGGTTACAAGACAACGGTGGAGGGGCTCAGCGAGAAATTCAATCCCGAATATTGGGATTATGCCAAATTGTTGAGTGGTGTGCTTCGTTATCGAATGCCCATTGACCATGTCATCAAGCT
>JBJFDX010000066.1:0-10591 GCA_051890235.1 Bacteroidaceae bacterium
ATCTACTACCGATTTTTCGCCCTCTACCCGTTTTTATAACATAGTTATGTCACATACCGCAAACAAAAAGAGGTTGGGCATGCCTGACATCATCTAATGTCAAAGACACGCCCAACCTCGTTATTACGGTTCCTTACAGGTATCCTGCTCAGCTGATGCTCAACCAGCAAGAGCCTCTGTATCCAGAGCAATCATGAGTTCCTCATCGGTGGGAATGCAGCACACGGTCACCTGACTGTCCTCAGCAGAGAGGATAGCCTCTGTGGCACGACAGGAGCGGTTGAGAGCCTCATCCATCCTGACGCCCATGAACTCCAGACCTTGTGTGGCTCCCTCACGAACCTCCCACTGGTTCTCACCGGCACCACCTGTGAAGACGATGATATCCACTCCACCCATGGCGGCAGCATACTGTCCGATGTACTTACGTATGCGATAGGTGTACATCTCCTTGGCCAGACGAGCCTTGTCATTTCCCTCGGCTATACCTGCCAGGATATCACGGAAGTCGCTGCTGAGTTCGCTCACGCCAGCCAGTCCAGACTGCTTGTTGAGCAGAGCGCTTATACCCTTGGTATCCAACTGGAGTTTATCCATCAGGAAGGTAACAGCTCCAGCATCGATATCACCGCAACGTGTACCCATCATCAAGCCTTCGAGAGGAGTGAGACCCATGGAGGTATCCACACACTTGCCATCCTTGACAGCGGCTATAGAAGCTCCGTTTCCGATATGGCAAGTGATAATCTTCTTGCCCTCAGCCTGAACACCCAGGAACTCACACACGCGCTGAGATACATAACGATGGCTGGTGCCATGGAATCCATAGCGACGCACACCATACTTGGTGTAGAGTTCATAGGGAAGAGCATACATATAGGCATAGTCGGGCATCGTCTGATGGAAAGCCGTATCAAAGACACCCACCTGAGGAATATCAGGCAGGAGAGCCTTCACGGCATTCACACCCTTGATGTTGGCAGGGTTGTGCAGAGGAGCCAGGTCATTGCAGGCTGTGAAAGCCTCCATCACCTCGGGGGTAAGGAGAACAGACTGGTTGAACTTCTCGCCTCCGTGCACCATGCGATGACCCACGGCATCGAGTTCGTCCAGATTCTTGAGCACAGCATAATCGCCCTGTGTGAGTACCTCGAAGATAAACTGCACACCTGCTGTATGCTCCTCAATGGGTCGCATGATGCGATGCTTCTCCCCATTGAGTTTCACGTTGATAAAAGAGTCGGGCAGACCGATCTTCTCGATACCGCCACTGGTGATGACCGTGTGGTCATCCATGTTGTAAAGTGCGTACTTGATGGAACTGCTTCCGCAGTTGAGAACTAATATTTTCATCCTTCTGTATTGTGATACTTTCTTGAGACGTACAGGTGATTATTTGGCATCCATGGCCTGGCATGCGGTGATGGCAATCATCTTGTAGATATCATCCACCGAGCAGCCACGTGACAGGTCATTGACAGGACGGGCTATACCCTGCAGGATGGGACCGATGGCATCGGCATGTCCCAGGCGCTGCACCAGCTTATAGGCAATATTTCCTACCTCGAGACAAGGGAATACCAGCACATTGGCCTTGCCGGCGATATCACTTCCAGGGGCTTTCTTGACACCTACAGAAGGAACCAGGGCGGCATCGGCCTGCATCTCTCCATCGAGCTTCAGGTCTGGGTCAAGCTCATGAGCCAGTCGGGTGGCCTCCACCACCTTGTCCACCACTTCATGCTTGGCACTTCCCTTGGTGCTGAAGGAGAGCATGGCTACACGTGGGTCAGAGAAACCCGCCACGCTGCGAGCGGTCTGCGCTGTGCATACTGCTATCTGAGCCAGCTGTGCTGCATCGGGAACAGGAGTGACAGCCACGTCTCCTACTACCAGCACACCCTCCTCGCCATACTCGGGAGCCTGTGTGAGGAGCAGCATGGCACCGCTCACGCATGAGATGCCGGGAGCACACTTGATAATCTGCAGAGCAGGGCGCAGGGTGTCACCTGTGGTAGAGAGAGCTCCGCTGATCTGTCCGTCAGCATCACCGTTCTTGATAATCAGGCATCCGAAGTAGAGAGGATCCATCACCTTGCGGCGAGCCTCTTCGATGGTCATGCCCTTCTTCTGACGAAGCTGGAAGAGCAACTGTGCATACTCCTCGGTCTTGGAGCTGGTGGCAGGGTCGATGATGGTGGCCTTGTCCACATGCTTCAGACCCAGTTTATCTGCCAGTGCGAAAATATCCTGCTCATTACCTATCAGGATAATATCGGCCAATCCGTCGGCCAAAGCATGGTCGGCAGCGGTCAATGTACGTTCCTCGAGACTCTCAGGCAGAACAATTCGCTGTTTGTTCTGCTGGGCTCTGAGGATAATCTTGTCCATTAAACTCATGTTGCTTTCTCTTATATGAATATTGAATGTGTATTGATTACCGTTTGATTCTGTCAGAACTTACCCTTCATGAGCAGCAATTCCAGTTCCTCGGCCGAGAGGCGTGAACGGAAGGTGTCATTGTAGGCTGCCGTGATGTTACCGGTCTCCTCACTCACCACGATGGCCAGGGCATCGGTCTCCTTACTTATTCCCTTGGCTGCCCGATGACGAAGACCGAACTCCTTAGGTATATCAAGGTCATGACTGATGGGCAGAATGCAGGATGCCGCTCTGATCTTATTGCCCGAGATGATCATGGCACCATCGTGCAGAGGACTGTTCTTGAAGAAGATGTTCTCGATGAGTCGCTGACTGATGCGTGCATGGAGTTCCTCGCCCGTACGGGTGAAATCGGTCAGGGGCTGGTCATTCTGCATGACAATGAGGGCACCCACACGCTGCTTGCTCATATTGAGGCAGGCCATCACGATGGGAAAGATATCCTCACGCTCGTGAATCATCCCCGGCACACTCCTCTTCCTGTCGGGGCGGAAGATATGAATAATCTTTCTGGCACGCTGATGGGCACCGATGCTATAGAAGAAGCGGCGTATCTCCTCCTGGAAAAGCACGATGATGGCTATGGCTCCCACGCTGACCAACTGGTTGAGGATATTACCCAAGAGTTTCATCTCGAGAACCTTGCTGATAATAATCCAGAAACTCACGAAGACCAGCACGCCATAGAAGATATTCACCGAGCGTGACTGCTTCATCAGTTTGTAGCAGTAGAACAGGATGACAGCCACCAGCAGGACGTCTATCACGTCCTTGATTCCCATCTCTAACATGAGCGCATCATATTGGTTATCCGTACGGCCTCCACAGCCTCGCGTACATCATGCACACGCAAGATGGAAGCACCCTTGGCCAATGCCCAAGTATTGAGCACCGTGGTGCCATTGAGTGCATCCTGAGGAGTACCGCCTATCAGACGATAAATCATGGACTTGCGACTGATGCCCACCAGCAAGGGAAGTCCCAGCACATGCAGGTCCTCCAGACGATGCATCAGTTCATAGTTGTGCTGCAGAGTCTTGGCAAAGCCGAAACCAGGATCGAGGATGATATCCCTGACACCCAACTCATGCAGACGGTGAACCCTGACGGCGAAGTACTGAAGCATCTCGGTGAGAAGATCATCATAATGAGGATCCTGCTGCATGTTCTGAGGGTTGCCTTTCATGTGCATCAGGATATAAGGGACACCCAACTGCGCCACCACAGAGAACATATCCGGGTCGAGTTCACCTCCCGAGATATCATTGACAATCTGCACCCCGTACTCCTCAACACACATACGAGCCACATCGGCCCTGAAGGTATCCACACTCACCACAGCATCGGGAGCAACATCACGCAGTACCGTAAGGGCATGCCTCAGACGCTCCTTCTCCTGAGCAGGAGACACATCATCGGCCCCCGGACGGCTGGAATAGGCTCCGATATCTATCATGTCGGCTCCCTCCTGCAGCATCTGCCGGGTGCGTGCGGCTATCTCCTCATCGCTCTGCTTACGGCTCTGAGCATAAAAGGAATCAGGAGTAACATTGAGAATGCCCATTACCCGAGGAACGCTCATATCCATCAGCGTGCCGCCTACATTCAGGGTATAATGGGGATTTTCCTGCATCTGGTTCATGTCACAACTTTTCTGACACGCAAAGTTATCCATTATTTAAAGAATGAACAAGCGAAACGGGAAAAATGCGCTAACTTTGCGGAGGAGTCGGGGAAGTGAACTCCGGCATGCCCAAGAAATACAAGCAAGAATCATGACCACACTGGAATCTCTGTATGAACTATACCTGCGGTATCCACAGGTGACAACGGACAGCCGCGACTGTCCCAAGGACTCTATCTTCTTTGCCCTGAAGGGAGAGTCATTTGACGGAAACCTCTTTGCAGCCAAAGCACTTGAGCAAGGATGTGTTGCAGCCGTGGTGGACAACGCTGAAGTAGCCACCGATGAGCGTTACATCGTGGTACCCTCGGTACTGGAAACCTTGCAGCAACTGGCTGTCCTGCATCGCAAGCGCTGGGGAAAGACCATCCTGCAGATTACCGGAACCAACGGGAAGACAACCACCAAGGAACTGGTATCGGCTGTTCTGTCACAGGCACACAACGTACTGTACACCCAAGGAAACCTGAACAACCACATAGGAGTGCCACGCACCCTGCTCCGACTGACCGACAAGCATGACCTGGCAGTGGTGGAAACGGGAGCCAACCATCCAGGAGAGATAGCCTTTCTATGTTCACTGGTACAGGCCGACTATGGCCTCATCACCAACGTGGGGCGTGCACACCTGCTTGGCTTCGGCTCGTTTGAGGGAGTGAAGCATACCAAAGGTGAGCTCTATGACGACCTGAGCCATCGCGGAGGCAACATCTTCCTCAATGCGCTGGATGATGACCTGCGCGAGATGGCCGAGAACAGAGGACTCCTCATAGGCCGGCAAGCCATCCCCTACGTGGAAGCACGGGTGGAGAACTGCTCACCCTTCCTGTGCATCCAATGGCGAGAGGATGACTATGAGCCCTGGCAGGAGGTAAAGACTCACCTCATAGGGGCCTACAACATTGCCAACCTGCGTGCCGCCATCACCGTGGGACTGCACTTCGGAGTGACACCTGAGCAAATCAACCAAGCCCTGGAGGCATACCAGCCTACGAACAGCAGAAGCGAATTCCGACAGACAGCTCACAACAAACTGGTGGTGGATGCCTACAATGCCAACCCCTCAAGCATGGAAGCGGCACTCACAGCGTTCGACTTCGTGGAGGGCAGTCACAAGATGGCCATCCTGGGAGACATGCGTGAGCTGGGCAACGAGAGCCAGAAGGAACATCTGCGCGTGCTGCATCAACTGCAAGGGATGCGGCTGGAGCAGGTGTGGCTGGTGGGTAGCGAGTTTGCACAAGCAATGAAGGAGTTCCTGAAAGAGCAGGCTGACGAAGAGAACCCAACGAGATACCTGAACTTCGAGAATGAGAAGCAGGTGGAGGAATATCTCTCTGCCCACCCTCTCGACAACCACATCATCCTGGTGAAAGGAAGCAACGGCACAGGTCTGTTCAGACTACCTGCCCTGCTTTGAACCTACGGATGACTTCCGCACTTATACATTATATATATATTATACTCTGACTGATGAAAAGCGTAAGACCCAAGAAGCAACTGGGCCAGCACTTCCTCACCGACCAGGAGGTGGCCCGTAGGATAGCCGATACCGTAGATGCATGTCCCGACCTGCCCATACTGGAAGTAGGTCCCGGAATGGGTGTGCTCACCCAATACCTTCTGCCCAAGGGACGTCCCGTGAAGGTGGTGGAAATAGATACGGAATCGGTGGACTACCTGAAGGAGCACATGGCTCAACTGGGTGAGAACATCATAGAGGATGACTTCCTGCGCATGCCCCTGGACAAGGTCTTCCAAGGGGAATCCTTTGTACTGACAGGCAACTACCCCTATAACATCTCCAGCCAGATCTTCTTCCGCATGCTGGAGTACCGTGACCTGATTCCCTGCTGCACAGGTATGATACAGCGTGAGGTGGCTCAGCGAATGGCTGCTGCACCGGGAAACCGCACCTATGGCATACTGAGCGTGCTGCTGCAGGCATGGTATGACATCGAATACCTGTTTACCGTGGACGAACACGTATTCTGTCCACCACCCAAGGTCAAGAGTGCAGTCATCCGTCTGACACGTAACAAGGTGTCTTCCCTACCCTGTGATGAAGCACTCTTCCGCAGAGTGGTAAAGACCACTTTCAATCAAAGAAGAAAGACCCTGCGCAACAACATCCGTCCCCTGCTCTCACAGATAGATACAGAGCAAACGGCCAAGGGACTTCAGCCCAAGGACCACACAGAGTGGTTGGCACAACCGCTCTTCCAAAAGCGCCCCGAACAACTGAGCGTGCAGGACTTCATCAGTCTGACCCTGAGTCTGCAGGAAGAATGCGGACTGTGAGGAGCACACATAACCGTATCTCCATAAGTATTCACAGCCATGATACTCCTCTCCATTAAACCATTCTCGTAAAGAAGTGTCCCAAATACATATGCGCCGAACTTCTTTATTATTCCTAATCATGCTTCTGCTGTTATCGGCAACAGCCACTGCGCAGAAGAACCGACAGAGAAAACCTGCCGCCACCACACAGAAGACGGACTCTGTGCCCAGTCTGCAACTGCGTGGATGTGTGCTGGATGCTGCCATACACGACAGTCTGCCGGGAGTACACGTGCGCCTCATCAACAATAAAGGAGAACTTACAAAGGTCACACAGACAGGTGAGAACGGACAATACACCCTGACCGACATCCCCACAGGACAATACACCATGCGATTCACCTGCATGGGATTCCATGAAGAGAGCCGTGCCCTGAACATCACACGCAAGACAGGCCACCTCATGCTGGGAACCGTTTATCTGCAGGAGAACAGCACGCTGATGAAAGAGGCCGTGGTGGAAGGACAGATGGCAGAGATGACCGTAAGCGATGACACCCTGGTATACAATGCTGATGCCTTCAAGGTGCAGGAAGGAGATATGGTGGAGGAGCTGGTGAAGAAACTCCCCGGAGTGGAAGTGGATGACAACGGGAAATATACCATGAACGGACGACCCATCACACAGATACTGGTGGACGGAAAGGAATTCTTCGGCCGTAACATGCAGAACACTCTGGAAAACCTGCCGGCAGACATGGTGGACAAGATCAAAGCCTATGACCGGCAAAGTGATATGGCACGCATCTCGGGCATTGATGACGGAGAAGAGAGAATGGTGCTGGACCTCACCATCAAGAAAAACCGCAAGCAGGGATGGATGAGCAACCTGCAGGGAGGATATGGCACACAGGACCGCATGAACGGGAAAGTGACGGTGAGCCGATTCGTAAAAGACCAGAAGGTGACTCTGGTGGGAAACACAGGCAATACAGGAGGAAACGGCAATACCACAAGCGGCAACATCGGACTGACCCAAAACTATGAGCGTAAGGATCTGATACAGATAAACGGCGGACTGCAAACCAATCTGCGCAAGAGCAAGAACGAGACAGAGTCAAGCATCGAAGCCTTTGAGAATAAGCTGGCAGCATTTCAGCAACAAGAACGCAGGCAGACGGGACACAGCCGAAACCTGCATCTGCAGTACAAAGCCGAATGGACACCCGACACATTGACCACCATCATCGTAAGTCCGAACTTCCAATGGGGGAAGGGCAATGACAACGGACGGCGACTGGGTGTATCCATGAAGGAAGACCCACTTACCCTGGTGCCCGAACTGGAGGATGTGCTGGGACAATGGGATATGGTACCCAGGGAAATCAAAGTGAACCGACGTACGGGAGCCAGCCACGGCAGTCAGAAGAATATGGAGGCCGGTGGAAGCATACAGGCCAACAGAAGGTTGGGCAAGCAAGGACGCAACCTGGCAATGCACGTGGGGGCAGGATTCCAGAAGGGGAACTCCGACAGTCAAAACTATTCGCAGACTGATTATTACCGACTGAAAGCCGTGACGGGAGAAGACTCCGTGTATCAGAAGACACAATTCAACAATGCCGACAACATAAGCCGAAACGCATCGGTACGACTCTCCTATACCGAGCCCGTAGGCAGACAGATATACCTGCAGACCAGTTATCAATACTCCTGGAGAAGGAGTGCACGCGAGCGTAACGTGAGTTCTATCTTCGGAAGAGAGAACCTGCTGGGTGGCGTGACACAGGACAACTACCGGGAGATGGAATACCTGTCCACACCTGATACTGCCCAGCAAGGCCGTACAGAGAACATCTACCAGAATCACAACATCAACCTGCAACTGCGCATCGTCCGCCCCCGGTATCTGCTTTCCTTCGGTGCTATGGTGCAACCACAGAAGAGTCAGGTGGACTACACCAAGGGAGTGCGGCACTATGAGGTATCGCGCTCGGTGGTCAACGCCAGTCCTACTCTCAACTTCAAATACCGATTTTCGAAGAAAGAGCAATTCAACGCACGTTACCATGCCAGCACAGGACAGCCCTCCATCACAGACCTCATCCCCGACACCTTGAACAATGCCGACCCCCTGAATATCCGTCTGGGTAATCCCGAACTGAAACCTTCGTTCACACAGACCATTCATGCCGACTACCGAAAGAGTATCCCCGACCTACAAAGAACCTATGCGGCCAACATAGATTTCCACACCACACAGAACAGCGTGAGCAGCCGAACCGAATATGATGAACTGACGGGCGGACGCGTGACCACACCACAGAACGTGAACGGCAACTGGGATGCCAGCGCAGGATTCAACTTCAACACGGCCATACGAGGAGACAAGCGATTCAGAGTGAACACCAACACGCAGGGAAGTTACACCAATGCCGTGGGATACGTGTACCGAAGCAAGTTGGCACAGACCATAAAGAACCGCACCAGAGGAGCCTCGGTGAGACAAGGACTGAGATTCACCTACCGAATAGACTGGCTGGAGATGAATGCCAACGGCTCCTTCCGCTATAGCCATACCAGCAGCACCAGCAACAGCGCACGCAACATGGACACCTATCGCTTCAACTATGGAGGAAGCATACAGATAGACCTGCCCTGGAACATGAAACTGAGTACCAACATCGACGAACAATGCCGGCGCGGATATGCTCAGGCCAACATGAACACCAACGAACTGATATGGGGATTCCAAATCAGTCAGAGCCTGTTGCCCAAGAAAAGCCTCGTGGTGAGTTTGCGTGCCGTGGACGTACTGAGCAACCATAGCGACATCAGCCGAACCATCACCACAACCTCGCGCACCGACACCCGAACAAGTACGGTAAACAGTTACTTCCTGGCCACCATCAGTTACCGTTTCCGACAGTTTGGAGGCTCGAGCGGAGGGAAGAAAGGTTCGAAAGGTGATACGCCCAAGCAAGGAAAGTCCAAAGGAGACGCCGGGAAGAACAAACCCCAGAAGAAAAACTCCAAGAAATAAACATCCCTACAGAATAATCATTCAAACGAAAACAACATGAACAGACTGCTTATCCTCCTGATGATTCTCCTGCTGACCCCATCTGTATCAAAGGGCCAGCGGATGATGTTTGCCGATGATTCACGTCAAGGCGTTCCCTATGCCAAGGACCCCCATGTGGTGAGCCTGGAAGGCCGATACCTGATGTACTATTCCATCCCTCCACGCAAAGGAGACAAGAATGGCGGATGGAACATAGGTATTGCCGAAAGCCAGAATCTGACAGACTGGCATAAGGTGGGTGAGATTACCCCTGCTCCCGATGCCGATTATGAAAAGAAAGGATTATGTGCTCCCGGAGCGCTGGTAAGAGACGGAGTGGTGCACCTGTTCTATCAGACCTACGGCAACGGAGCCAAGGATGCCATCTGCCATGCGACCTCCACCGATGGCATTCACTTTGAGCGTGATGTCACCAATCCCATCTTCTCACCCACAGGAACATGGACCTGCGGTAGAGCCATCGATGCCGAAGTGTGCTTCTTCCGCGGAAAGTACTATCTGTATTTTGCTACTCGCGACCCAGACTTCAAGGTACAGAAGATAGGCGTGGCCACAGCACCCGAAGGAACAGATTTCAGCAGAGGAGAGTGGACACAGGCCGCCGACAGCGCCATACTGTCACCCACACTTGCATGGGAGCGCAACTGCATCGAAGCACCTTCAATACTCGTCAGAGGGAAACAGATGTATATGTTCTATGCAGGCGCCTACAACAATGAGCCACAGCAGATAGGAGTGGCCATAAGCCGGGATGGCATCACCTGGGAGAGACTTGACGACAAGCCCTTCCTCTGCAATGGAGCTCCTGGAGAATGGAACGAAAGCGAAAGCGGACATCCACACGTCTTCAAGGACAAGGATGGCAAGACCTACCTCTTCTATCAAGGGAACAAGACCAAGGGACGTGACTGGTACCTCTCACAGCAACGCCTAAACTGGCACAGAAAAAGCCCCAAACTCACACAGAGATAGCATTAAACTCCCACAGAGTTTGACCCAAACAGCGAATTCCCCTCGGCAAAGGAAGCAAAACAAAGGAAAAATTACTGTCAAGAGCACAGAAAACCACCCTGAAATGGGTATATAAGCGGTTTTCT
>JBJFDX010000067.1:0-2840 GCA_051890235.1 Bacteroidaceae bacterium
ATAAAACGGATTTAACGGAGGACTCCTTCGGAGACTTGTCTCCTTTCCCCGGGCTCACGCCCTATCAGACAGCTGCGTAGGTTCATCCATGCAAGCAAGCTTGCCTGTCTGATCCTCCTCTCCCGTCTGGTCTGCCCTGCCGGCAGACGGAAAGGATACAAGTGGATGGCGTCCTCTGACCAAACATCAATCCATCTGATATCAAGATTGTCGCCAGAGGAAAAGACGAACATTCGTGATGTCTGTGGGCTTGGGATGTCATGCGAAGCAGGACATGGGGTGAGTATGTCAGAGGGCTGCTGCCAAGACGAGTCTTGAGCAGAGACCTGTGACAGAGTCACCAAGGCGGAACGCCTCACAAGACCACAGACATCTCGCAGCGGTTCTCCGTTAAATCCGTTTTATCCGTTCAAATCCGTGTTTAAAAGAATAATCTCGCAGCGCTATCCCGTTATCCGTCCTATCCGTCCTCATCCGTGTTGAAAAAGGAAATCTAATCTGTGGTGAGAAAATTCTGCCTCCTTATACATTATATATTATATACGCGCGCACGCGCGACTCCTGTCTGCCATGCTGATACCCTCATACGGGTCCGTAAACAAATAGAAGCGGCAACGTGTGGGGAAGTTCCTCTCACGTTGCCGCTTGAATGTTTATTCAGATGAGTGTTACTTCACCAGCACCTTCTTGCCATTGATGATATAGATGTTGCCGGGCTGGGTCTCGAAGACACGCTGACCCTGCAGATTGTAGATTACTTCCGCAGAAGCATCCTGATCAAATGAGGGCATCACGATACCCGTCTCACCATCTACCACAAAGCGATAACTGGGAGCAGCAGACTCCTCGGGAATCTTCAGGAAGCCTTTACCGGCAGGAACGTTAAAGGTATATCCCCCAGCCTTATAGAACTTAGCCACGCCTCCGTTCTTGCTCTGCATCACATACTCGCCTTCCTGGAAGGTATACCTGGTATTGTCGAAGAGGACACCACCCATGAAATATTCATCTGCATAATATACATTGTCATACTTCTCGCGCGCGGACTCGGCGAACTTACCGCTCACCTCAGTATCTATACCCGTAGTGGTGTATAAGATATAAGGTACAAAGGCAGACAGAGAGTACTGTTCCTTCATTGTTATCACGCCATCCACCACCGATGTGATGATGAAAGCACGCACTCCGTTGGGTACCACATGGCTGAAGGGAAGGATGAGTGTACCATATACGGCACTTGCCTTTACCTTGACGGTACGTGTAGCCTCCTCGAATTCCGTGGGAGCCTTTGCCGTCCAGGTGATGGTCTTCACCACATCCTCCAGACCCTCGGTGGCGAAGGTGATGTTGGCAGTACCCTCACCCTCCACTTTGGGACTGAGGGTGAGTGTCATCATGTAGCCGTTGGAACCCATGGTGTTCTCCTTGGTGATGGTTGTCTCAGAGGGTATCACCTCATCATTGTCGGAGGTAATGGTGATGTCACCTATGAGATCCTCACCCTTGATGGTCACATCCATCTTATAGTTCGATCCGGTATATACCGTGCTCCAGTTGTTAGTGTTCACCTCCACGCTGAGGACAGGCTGCACAGGAGTCTGAGCTGTCCAGGTGAGTGTCTTCACGATGCTCTTCTCCAGTCCATCTGTAGAGAAGGTGATGTTGGCTGTGCCCTCACCAGCCTCTGTGGGACTGAGAGTAACCTTCACCACATATCCGTCCTTACTCATGCCGTTCTCCTTGCTGATGGTTGCAGTAGAAAGGGTCACAGCATCGTTGTCGGAGGTCACTTTGATGTCACCAGTGAGGTTCTCGCCCTTCACGGTCATGTTCACCTCATAAGAGGAACCCGTATAGACATTGCTCCAACTGTACTCGCCCACCTCTACGCTGAGAGTAGGATCCTGCACGGGCTCAGGTTCTGTACTGCCATGCTTACCATTATATACATACACGCTGGATGCTGCCAAGGTCACGGTAATCTGCTTATCCAAATCGAGAGCCTCTCCTGTAGTGAGACCTGTGAGGTCAGCATCCTTCTCAAAGGCCTTGGTCATAGTGATGGGAGTGGTGAAGTAATCGGGAATATCCAGCACGTCGCGCAGCGTGAAGGTAAAGGTCTTCTGGGAGGTGGAGGGGTTACGCAGAGCGAATGTGGCCTTCTCACCGTTCCAGGAAGCCCAACCGTACACGTTGTTGTTGCTTCCGTCCCAGGGGTTGCCACCCACCCAATGGATATCGGGCAGCACGTCGGCATTCTCCTTCTGCCACTTGATGCAGTCGGCAATGTCGCCCCACAGCGCACCGCCATTGATGTCATTCAGCTTTGCACGGTCGCAGTAGAGCTCCACCATACCCGAACCACAGGCAAAGGCGCAGCGGATTTCACGAAGCACACCGGCATAGTCAAAGTCTGTGGCCACCTTACCATTTACGGTCAGGATGACACCATGAGTCATCAGTGTGTTGATGGGACAGAGGGGTGAGTTCTGCACATAGTTTTGATAAACGAGACGGTCACGGTAGGTAATCCACTTCTCACGGTCAGTGGAGCCATTGCCAATCGTGCCATAGTCATTTTCCTGACGCCAGGTGGCATCGGTGAAGCGATACCAGAAAGGAGACGCCCAGGTACCCACGGTGGTATTGATGAAGAGGTCTTCCTTAATCTTACGAGCCTCACGCTCGATATTGATGATACCCTCGGCATCCTCCTCGCCTGTTGCGATAGACATATCAGGACCTGTAGCAGAAGGTAATGTGCTGATGCCGTCGAACTTGAAGAAGTACACATCATGATTGTTCACCAGATTGGTAATGGCATTGAGGAAACAGTTATA
>JBJFDX010000068.1:0-2831 GCA_051890235.1 Bacteroidaceae bacterium
GAACGGACAAAGTGGTGCAGCCGTTTGTGTCGATGGACTCACGGATAAAGTATGAGTGTAACCCGAAGAACTCGGGTGCTGCCATCACGCGCAACAATGCCCTCGGAAGGGCCAAGGGTAGGTGGATAGCCTTCCTCGATTCCGATGACCTCTGGATGCCAGAGAAACTGGAAAAACAGCTGAGGTTTATGGTGGAGAACAACTATACCTTCACTTATCATGAATATACGGAGATGAGTGAGGACGGAAAGGACTTGGGGGTGTATGTGTCTGGAATAAAGAAGGTTTCAAAGTTTCAGATGTATGCCTGCTGTTGGCCTGGATGCTTGGCTGTGATGTATGATGCCGAGAAGATTGGGCTTATACAGATCAAGGACGTAAGGAAGAACAACGATACGGCTATGTGGCTGAAGGTGGTGCAGAAGACTCCGTGCTATCTGCTGAAGGAGAATCTCGCCCGCTATCGCAGGCGTGCCGTAAGCATCACTCCCAAGCCTCTGCATAAGCGCATCTGGGCGCATTATCCGCTGTTCCATGTGGCAGAGGGGATGAATCCTGTACGTGCCACTTTCTGGGTACTGATGAATGTGTTCGGCAATGCGTATAAGAAAATGTTTTATGTAACAAAAATTAATAATAAAGCAATTATGAAAGGTTTAAGATTTACCCCCCTATTTGAGGGTGACTAATGTTTGTGAAATTAATGCTTACCGTTCAGGAAGCGAGTGTTTAACTTGGCGTGAAGCCGCATAAATGGCAATCGGAAATGGAAAAGACAGACAAAAAGATTGCCGTTGGTATTATTGGATGCGGCTTCGTGGGTGGAGCTTTGAAGGATTGGTTGGAGCACAACAATCCAGAGTGTAAACTGTTCATCAGCGACCCTGCAAAGGGTTATCATGATGACCTTAGCAATATCGACATTGCTTTCTTGCAGATTCATGTGCCTACAGAGGATGACGGAACGCAGGATTTGACACTGATGAAGGAACTGATAATGAACCTTCCTGACGTGCCTGTGTTTGTCCGTACCACCATTCTCCCAGGAACCAGCGACATGCTTTCTCGTGAAACGGGACATAAGGTGCATTATATGCCTGAGTTCCTGACTGAACGTACGCATATTGAAGACTTCAAGAAGCAGACGATGGTGTTCACGGGTGCGCATGAGTTGTTGACCAAAATCTTTGTCGGTAAGAAGTTCACTGTCATGAGTCCTCTTGAAGCAGAGCTGACCAAGTACATGCACAACGTGTTTGGTGCATACAAAGTAACATATTTCAATGCCTGCCGAGAGTATTGTGAGCAGATGGGTGGTGATTGGCGCAAGGTGCATACTGGTATGCTTCTTTCCGGCTATATCAATGATACGCACACATATGTCCCAGGACCAGATGGCAAGTTCGGTTATGGAGGCAAGTGCTTCCCGAAAGATGTTAATGCATTCGCAAAGATGACAGCAGGCACTCCTCTTGGCACGCTACTTGAGCATCTACATGAACTGAACGTTCATTTCCGTGGATTTGAGGAGCATATATAATCACTTAATACATAAGATTGTATATGCTATCAGTAATAGTACCAATCTATCAGGAAGAAAAATACATTGCAAAATGTATAGATAGCATGCTGAATCAGGATTATCCCAAGGATGACTTGGAGATAATCCTGGTTGATGGCATGAGTAAGGATAGAACACGAGAAATAGTTGCTACCTATACGGCTCAGTATCCATTTATTCGTTTAATAGACAATCCAGAACGTATTGCTCCATGTGCGATGAACCGTGGCATAAAGGAGGCAAAGGGTGATGTGATTATACGATTGGATGCACATGTTTACTATCCAAAGAACTATTTTTCGTTGCTTGTTGAGAAATTGAACGAACTTCCAGAAGCGGAAAATGTGGGCGCATTGTGTAATACACTTCCAGTAAATGATAGTCTCGTTGCTCAGAGCATTGCAGCTGTTTTGAGCAGTAGTTTCGGTATGGGCAACTCTCATTTCCGTGTTGGTGCAGACAAAGAAATGGAAGTTGACACGGTGCCTTTCGGGTGCTTCCACAGAAGCATATTCGACAAAGTAGGTCTTTATGATGAAGAATTAGTGCGCAATCAAGATGACGAACTGAATGCACGCATTATAAAGGCTGGCGGTAAGATTTATCTGATTCCTCAACTTGTGTGCGAGTATTATGCCCGTGACACGGCAAAGAAGGTTTATAAAATGTTCTATCAGTATGGTGTATTCAAACCTTTGGTGAACAAAAAGTTGGGTAGCCCTGCAACAGTACGCCAATTCTTCCCGCTGTGTTTTGTGGCTGGTTTACTGGTTGGTCCAATTGTATGTGTGTTCTTGCCTGTATTATGGTGGGCATATTTTGCAGTTATTCTGATTTGGGTTATGCTTGCAACATTTTTCTCTCTTAAGGATTCAAAGAATCTGAAGCGCATACTAATACAGAATTGGATTTATTTTGTTGTTCATTTCGGATATGGATGGGGATATATAGTAGGTATATATAAAATTTTGTTTCACCGACCTTTTGTTGTTCAGGTCAATAGATAAAAGTATTTCAAAGTTTCATCATCTGATATATTTTTTATGTCCAATGATTTGTTCTTTGAGTTGATTCAAGTTGCTATAGAAAAGCGTAAGCCTCTCTCTAATGTTCCTTCAGAAAAGGAATGGGAACAGCTTTACCGCATGGCGGAGAAGCAGTCAGTTTTAGGCGTTTGCTTTAAAGCTGTAAAGGAAATGGCAGACTCTGTTCCTCAGCCGTTGTATCTGCAATGGTTAGCCATGGCTGCCAAGATACAGCAACGGAATGA
>JBJFDX010000069.1:0-10433 GCA_051890235.1 Bacteroidaceae bacterium
CCCGTGTTCCATGCGTGAGAGGCATGTGTCCTAGCCGCTAGACGAAAGCGCCATGTGCAATCTGCCAGGTTGGGACAACCAAGCGGAAGCTGGGGGATTCGAACCCCCGGTACGGTTACCCGCACGTCAGTTTAGCAAACTGGTGGTTTCAGCCACTCACCCAAACTTCCTTCTTCTCGCTTTCAGGTCGAACCGCTGTCCGTCCCCTTTTCAATTGCGCTGCAAAGGTAGACTATTTTCCTTTTCCCTGCAAGTGTTGTGCTCTTTTTTTTGCCTTTTCCTACAAAAATCGTTGCTTCCGGGCAAAATATTCACTCAGGTATTCCCATTTGGCTGTGGTTTGCATTATCTTTGCAGGAGAAAAATATATGCGCATGGATATACGTGTGGATGATGAGAAGCCTGTTCTGCCGGGAGGATGCAGATTGATACGCTTGCCCCGGATTGCTGACGAGAGGGGCAGCCTGTCCTTCCTGCAGGGGCAGGAGAGTATCCCTTTCTCCGTAGAGAGGGTTTTCTGGATATGGGACGTGCAGCCAGGGATGACGCGTGGGGGACATGCTCACAGGACGTGTGCCGAGGTGGTGTTTCCCCTGAGGGGTGCCTTCACCATGCATGTTGACGACGGGAGATGCCAGGCGCAGGTATTGATGGATGATTGCACCTGCGGCATCCTGATACCGGCTGGCGTGTGGTGCTGCCTGACAGACTTTGAGGAGGGTACGCTGTGCCTGGCCGTGGCTTCCCAGCCCTATGATGCTGCAGGCTATATCAACAATCACGAGGATTATTTGAAGGAGATAAACGGAAGGCGATGACTGTCATACCATATTCTATTAACAAGAGAGAGGATTGGGACTCGTTTGTCAGGAGTTCGAAAAACGGAACGTTCCTGCTGCAGCGTGGCTTCATGGATTATCATGCCGATCGGTTTTTTGATTGTTCGGTAATGGTGTACGAGGGTATCAGTCCTGCTGACGGTTACCAGGAAGAAGCTCCCGACAGCAGGGGGCTCATCGCTTTGTTTCCAGCCAACTGGGTGGAGGATGAAGCGTGTGTGTACTCTCATCAGGGCCTCACCTATGGCGGTTTGATACTGCAGCCTGAAGTGACTCAGGCCGAGGTGCTGCGCATCATGCGTGCCGTTTTGCTCTATTACCAGAGTTACCTGCAGGCTCGCCGAGTGGTGGTAAAGCCTATTCCTTATATATATAGCGGCATTCCGAGCGGAGAGGAGCTGTATGCCCTCTTCAGGGCGGGAGCCGTGCTGAGGCGCAGGCAGGTAAGTACGGTGGTGAGCATGTCTCATCCGATGAAGATGCGCACGCTCAGGCTTCGTCAGGCTCGCAAGGCCATCGAGCACGGTTTCTATATCGACAGGATGACCGAGGGCGATTTTGATACTCTGGAGGAATACTGGAAGCTTCTGGATGCCGTACTCGTCACTCATCATGACGTGCATCCTGTACACAACGTGGCTGAGATGAAACTGCTGATGCAACGCTTCCCCAAGGATATCAAGCTTTACCTGGTGAGAAGCGGGCAGGAGATAGTGGCGGGCACGGTTATCTTTGAAACGCCTCACGTGGCTCACGTGCAGTATATAGCAGCAGGCGAGGAGGGGCGTGCCCATGGGGCTCTGGACCTTCTGTTCCGTCATCTGATCAACGAGCGTTACAAGCAGATGGAGTATGTGGACTTCGGCATCTCCACCGAGCAGGGCGGCTATTTCCTCAACGAGGGCCTTATCTTCCAGAAGGAAGGCTTCGGCGGAAGAGCTGTATGTTATGACGTCTATGATATCATGCTTGACCGTGCCAGGCTCGTCAACATGTGTGGGGCGAAGCCCGAAGAGGAGGATGAGAAGGTGCTGTATCTGGACCTGAAGAAGGTATCCGACTCGTTTGAGCCCACACTCTCCGAGGAGGTAGCCCGTGTGGTCAGGAGCGGCTGGTATCTGCTTGGACGGGAGAACGAGCGCTTTGCCCGCATGTATGCTGATTATTGTGGGACAACCCATTGCGTGCCAACGGGTAACGGGCTTGACGCTCTGGCCGGTATCCTCAGGGCATACAGGCATATCCTGGGATGGGAGGAGAATGACGAGGTAATCGTTCCGGCAAATACCTTCATCGCCACCATTCTGGCTGTCTCGCATGCAGGGCTGAAGCCTGTCCTCTGCGAACCTTCCCTCGCGGATTATCTGATGGACGTTCATCAGGCAGAACAGCTCATCACGCCTCGCACACGTGCCATCATCCCCGTGCATCTGTACGGACGGTTATGTGACATGAAGGCCCTGAGAGAACTGGCCGAGCGGCATGGGCTGAAGTTGATAGATGATGCTGCGCAGGCTCATGGAGCCAGCTTTCAGGGCGTGCGTGCAGGCAATCTTGCTCATGCCACCGCCTTCAGTTTCTATCCGGGCAAGAACCTGGGCGCTCTGGGCGACGCCGGTTGTGTGACCACCGATGACGGAGAACTGGCCAGGGTGGTACGGGCCGTGGGCAATTATGGGAGTGAGGAGAAATACGTTCATCAGCTGAAGGGAGTCAACAGCCGCATGGACGAGATACAGGCTGCCGTACTTTGTGTCAAGTTGCAGCGCCTGGATCAGGATAACGAGCGCAGAAGAGCAATTGCCCACATGTATGACGAGGGCATTCAGAATCCCCTGGTAACGTTGCCTGCGGTTGCCTCCGACCCTCTGAGTAATGTTTATCACGTTTATCCTTTGCGTTGCCCTGCAAGAGACCGGTTGCAGGAATTCCTCGCCTTGCGTGGCATTCAGACGCAGATTCATTATCCGACGGCTCCGCACAAGCAGCTTGCCTATGCAGAATGGGCCGACAGGAAGTATCGCATCTCGGAACGTATTCATGCCGAGGAACTCTCGCTTCCCATCTCGCCCGTATTGACAGACCGCGAGGTGGAGCGGGTGATAGATGCTGTCAACGCGTTCAATGTGGAACTGTAAAGCCGAATCTTCAGTCAGTTAGCGTAATTCCACCACGGTAATGCCTGCGCCTCCGAACTGCACATGCTCGTCACGTGCCGATTCCACTCCCGTGTGTGCGTGCAGGTAGTCCCTGATGAGCTGGCGCAGGATGCCCGTGCCTGTCCCATGCAGGATGCGCACTCGCCTGGCTCCCACCAGAATGGCGTCGTCGATGAAGTAAGTGACGGCCTGCAGGGCTTCCTCGCCTCGCATGCCTCGCACGTCGATATCCTGCTTGAAGTGGAGGTGTTTCTGGCGTATCTGGTCCTGGGTGTCTCTGCTCACGAATGAAATGACTCCCTGGGTATTCTCTTCCTTTGCCTTCTGGGCTTTTGTCAGACGATTCACATCCACCACGGTCTTCATCATTCCGAATGTCACGGAAGCCTGTTTCCCGTCCAGATGAGTGATGATTCCCACGGCGGTCTGCCCCTTCAGCCGTACGTAATCGCCTGTTTGCAATGGGGCATCAGCCTGTATCGGGGATGGGGTTTGCTGAGCGGAAACAGCCTTTTCTTCGGCCTTTCGGCGCTTGTTTTGCTCCTTGCGCTTCCTCCTTTCCTCTATCTGCCGCATCTTGCGCTCGATGGTCTCGTCCTGCTTGGCTTTCCGCTCGTCAAGCAATTCTTCGGCTGCAAGTGCCATTTGCTGTCTTGCCTGCCGTGTGCGTTCCTTTTCGGCTTGTGCTTCACGTATCTCCCTGATGGTGTTTTCGATGGTGGCATTTGCCTCTTTCAGTATCTGCTCAGCCTGCTTCCTGGCTTCCCTGATAATCTCCACGCGCTTCTCCTTCAGTTCGGCCACCTCCTTTTCATACCTTTCGATGGCCTTCTCCATCTGTTTTTCACGTGAATGTATATTCTGCCTCTTGTTTTCCCAATATCTCTTGTCCCGTGTGATGTCCAGCAGATATTTGTCGGCATTTACGTATTCCTGTCCCACAAGAGCCGTTGCGTCGGCAATCACATCCTCGGGTATGCCGGTCTTGCGTGCAATCTCCACGGCGAAGCTGCTGCCGGGATTGCCAATCTGCAGCTGGAACAGGGCCTCCATCTTCTGGCGGTCATAGAGCATGGCCCCGTTGACCACTCCCGGGGTATCCTCGGCAAAGTGCTTGAGGTTCTGGTAATGTGTGGTGATGACTCCAAAGGCTCCTCTGCTTACAAACCGCTTGAGCACGGCCTCGGCAATGGCTCCGCCGATGGTGGGTTCTGTACCTCCGCCAAACTCGTCGATGAGGAGCAGGCTTGCCGGATTGGAACTTCTCATCATCTCCTTCATATTCTGCAGATGTCCGCTGTAGGTACTCAGGTCGTTCTCTATGCTCTGCTCGTCTCCTATATCGATGAGAATGTGCTGGAAGATGCCGCATCTTGAATTTTCCCCCATGGTGACGGGCAAACCGCATTGGAGCATGTATTGCAGGAGCCCCACCGTCTTGAGACATACGCTCTTGCCTCCCGCATTCGGTCCGCTGATGATGAGTATGCGCTGGCGTCTGTTGAGCAGGATATCCATGGGTATCACGTGCTTTCCCTGCTTGCGCAGGTTGATTTCCAGCAGCGGATGCTTGGCTAATGTCCAGTCCATGGCTGGCGCGTCCTGAACAGGTGGGCTGACGGCCTGGAGCGAGTCGGCCAGCAAAGCCTTGGCCCGGGTGAACTCCACGTCGGCCAGAAAGGCCATGGCCCGATGGAACTCGCGTATGTTGGGAGTCAGAAGGGCGGTAAAGTCCTTCAGAATCCTGATGATTTCGCGCTTCTCTTCAGCCTCCAGTTCCCTGATCCGGTTGTTGGCCTCAACCACTTCCTCGGGCTCCACGAAGACCGTCTTGCCGGTTGCGCTCTCGTCATGCACGATACCCTTGAGCTTCCTCTTCATGGCTGGCGCCACGGGTATGACCAGTCGGCCGTCACGCATGGCGGGACTTACGTCCTTGTCCACCAATCCCTCTGCCTGAGCCATGGTGAGTATGCGGGCAAGGATGCGGTTCACGCTTCCCTCCGAGCGCCGCAGCTCGCTTCTGATAGCGGCCAGCTCGGCACTTGCCTCATCCCTGATACGCCCAAATTTGTCCAGAATCTGTTCGATACGCCGCTCAATTGCGTGAAAGGTGAACACGCCCTCTGCCATGTGACTGAGGGCAGGGTAGAGTGGAGTATCGTCATCCGACCTGCGAACGGCGTCCACCCATTGGTGGAGGGTGCGCAGGCTGCGGAGCAAGTCCCACAGTTCCTGCTCGTCAAGGTAAGCCCCTTCCATCCGTATGCGATGCAAGGCAGGGCGCAAGTCGAAGAAATCCTGATGTATCTGTTCGGCTGATTCCTTCAGGATGGACAGCAACTCGTGTGTCTGGCTATGCAGCATTCTCACCTCATCAGGCTTCGTGATGAAGCACAGGTCATCCACACGCTCGTGTCCGAGGTTGCTCAGACATCGGGCATGCAGCAGGTTCCTTATCTCGTCGAATCCTATCTTCTGCTCGAAATTCTTTGGATAAATCATCTTTTACATGCGTGGAGCAAACCTCCCGGAAGTGGAGCAATCTGCTGTTTTTGCCAAACTCCCAGGCTGTTTGCGTCATTTATGCACTCACTTTCAGTCAAAGTGAAGTCTTACTTGATGTTCTTGGTGGGATACATGCTTTCCCACCACGTAGGGTCATCCTGCAGATATTTGGCAAACCAGGCGTAATAGGTGTTGACCCATTTGGTCTGCTTGCTGTAATCCAGGATATGATGGTTCTGTCCCTCCACGGTCACGAAGGCACATTCGCGCCCCAATATCTTCAGAGCATTAAACATCTGAGTGCTTTCCACGATGGGCACGTTGGTATCCGCTCCGCCATGCAGGAATAGGATGGGCGTGTGTACCTTGTCGGCGTTGAAGAGAGGGGAATCGCCGCTCAGGAGTTGCGGATTGTTCCATGGGTAACTGTTGGCCGCACTTATGGCGCTGTAGCTGTAGCCCCAGTATCCGAATCCCCAGTAACTGGCAGGATTGCTGATGCCGGCATGGGCCATGGCTGCCGCAAATATATCTGTTACGGTCTGCAGATACATGGTCATGAACCCTCCGTACGAGGCTCCCAGGCAGCCCACCTTCCTGTCGTTGACAAACGGATGCTCGGCACAGAAGCGCTTGGTTCCCTCGATAATGTCATCAGCCGTATACTTGCCGTATGCGTTTACGTGACGGGCTGCAAACTCCTGTCCGAAACCGGTACATCCGCTGGGCTGTATCACGTATACCACGTATCCCATGGCGGCCCAGTTGTTGAAGTTGTAGTAGGAATCGAGATAGCGTCCCACGGGCGAACAGCCTCCGTAATAATAGACCAGCATGGGGTATTTCCTGCTTGCGTTGAAGTGCGGGGGCAGATAATATCGCCCGTGTATGGTGTCGCCGCGGCTGCTTTGGAAGTTCCATTCGCCGAATTCTCCAAACTCGATGTCTCCCAGCCGCTCGGGATTGCAGTCATGAATGAGTGTCTCCCTGCCGCTCTTGAGGTCTACCGTATAGATGCGATAGGTGCTTGTTGCTCCCTCGCCTGAATAAGAGAGCAGGGGCTTCTCCTCGGAAAGCGAGAAACTGTTGATGAAGCATTCCGAAAGCTGAAGCTGAGTCCAGCGCCCGGTCTTCATGTCCATCCTGAATATGCTCTGCAGGTCCTTGTTTTCACACAGGGCATACAGGTTTCCGTCGGCCTTGGAATACTTGGCGTTAATGACGCTCGGATGGAAATCGCTGGTCAGAGGTGTGATTTCCTTGCTTTGCGTATCCATGAGAAAGAGTTCCTGCTGAACCATACTGGGTGTCTTGCCCGTGGGGTCGTTGATGCCGATGCCTCCCAGGGCCTCGGGACTTCCCTGGATGATGATGTTCCTGTTGTCGGGCAACCATTGGCAACTGCCCACAAATCCGTCATGACTTACCAGCGTGTCCACCTGCATGGATTCCATGTCGAGCAGGAGCAGGGTGGTGAAGGAGAAGGGCCTTTGCGTGATGTCATTCTCGTGAACCGAGAGCAGCATATGCTTTCCGTCGTGGGACAGGGTGGCATAAGTGTTGTGCTGTCCCTGGGTGATGACGCTCAACTGGCGTGTGGCAGGATTGAGTATCTGTATGTTGTTTCTGTTGCGCCATCCGCTCATGCGGTCATCGGGCTGCAGAATCTGATGTACCTGCTCGTCATCCTTGGGCCCTTCGGTACTCTTGTTGATGAGGATAAGCTTGTCGCCTGCTGTCCAGTAACCACCCAGGGCCTGGTCATCGGTAAACATATGAGAGACGTTTCCTGTGGCAGGATCCACATATTCATATATGGTCTCTCCCCGATGTCCCTTGCGCCAGCTGATATATCTGTCCCCTTGTGCCGTCCATTGGAGAAAGTTGTTGGGCACCATCTCGTTGCCGGTCTTCAAATCCCGTATGCGGTCGGCATGCTGCTGCTCGCCACCTGCAAGCGTCCGTCTGGTGGAATACTTCATAAAGCGTCCTCCTGCGCTCATACTTGTATTGCCGACCCAGAGTCCGTCCTGATAGTCTTTGTAGGAATACAGTCTCTTTCCTTTGGGATTCAGAATCAAGTATTTATCCTGCTCTGTCTGAATGTTTACCTTAATGGTGTCGGCCTTACCTGCCTTCTGAAGCAACTTGACCGCCACTTCGTGTCTTCCGGGCAACATCTGCTGCTCTTCTCCCTGGCGATATTCCTTTCCGTCAACATACGCCTTGTACCTTGCCGTACAGTCTATTTGCAGGCGATATTTGACAAACAGGGTGTTGTCCAGCTGGAATCCCACGAGGCGCACGCCCCCCTTGTCCGTCATGGGGATGATGCTGTCGGTCATCACATCCCCCTGTTTCCATCGGTCAAGCGACATGGGCGAGTCCATCATCAGGTCATCCTGGCTGAAGGCTTTGCCCCACACGTCTGTACTGTCGGTCAGGATGGGTTTCTGCATGCAGAAAGCAGATGAAACCTGCATGCTGTCCACGCGTATATCGGTTGCTGATGCCATTGGGCAAGAGGCTGCAATCAGCATGCCCACTATGCCGCTCTTAACTCCTTGATACATTCTTTACTCCTTTTACTGTTTTTAATTTCTTCAGCAGACTCTCCAGTTTGGCCGTGTCTTCCAGCATGACCGTCAGCGTACCGCTGAAGAGTCCGTCATGACTATCAATACTGATGCTGCGAAGCAGGATTTTCTCCTCCTTGCTGATGATGCTTGTGATGTTGTTGACGATACCGATATCGTCGTTGCCGATGACGTGCAGGGTGATGGGGTACTTGCCAGTCCCCTTGCCCGACCACATGGCTTTTACTATTCTGTAGCCAAAGCGCTCACGCAATTGCGGCGCGTTGGGACAGTTTTCCCGGTGAATCTTGATGCCTCCTCCGCTGGTAACGAAGCCAAACACCTTGTCTCCATATACAGGCTGACAGCATCTGGCCATTTGAAATTCCAGTCCGCGTATGTTGGAATCGATGACAAGCACATCCTCCTGAGCGGCATTTGTCTTGCGCAGGTTTTCGTCGGCCTGCATTACATACTGTTGTGCGCTTTGAGCAGGCGTGCTCTTCTCCTCTTCACCTCTGTCGCGACGCAGCTGCAGGGCATAGGCTTCCAGTACGGCGTTGGTCTCCAGCCGTCCTTCGGCCAGGGCATTGTAGAAATCCGTTACCACCCGATATCCCATCCTGGTCATGGTGTGCATGAGTGCAGGCTCGTCATAGTCAAGCTTGCGGTTCTTCATCTTGCGCTCCAGTTCCTCTCGGGCCATGGATGCCTGCCGGCTCTCCATTTCCTTCAGACTTTGCTTTATCTTGTTTCGTGCGCGGCTGGTGGTTACGATGTTGAGCCAGTCCTGCTTGGGCGTTTGGTTGTTGTTGGTGAGGATTTCCACCTGATCTCCGCTTGCCAGCTTCTGCCGTATGGTCACGTTGCGGTTACCTATGCGGGCTCCTATGCACATGTTTCCCACCTTGGTGTGTATGGCATAAGCGAAATCCAGCACGGTGGCTCCTGCCGGCAGCTTAAACAGGTCTCCCTTGGGCGTGAAGACGAATACCTCGTCCTCGGAAAGTTCCATTCTGAACTGGTCCATCAGTTGTCGGTCATCTCCACTTTCCAGAGCACTTCGCACGCCAGCCAGCCATTCTTCCACGCCACTTTGTCCGCCCTTGATGCCCTTGTATCGCCAATGAGCAGCCAGTCCATGCTCGGCTATGTCGTCCATCCGCTCGGTACGTATCTGAACCTCCACCCATTTCTGCTCCGGGCCAAGGACCGTTATGTGCAGACTCTCGTATCCGTTGCTCTTGGGTACCGAGAGCCAGTCACGCATTCGCCCGGGATTGCTCTGATACATGTCTGTGATGATGCTGAAAACCTGCCAGCAATCCTGCTTTTCCCGTTCGGGAGCTGAGTCAAGTATGATACGGATGGCAAAGAGATCAAACACGCCGTCGATGTCCACCTTCTGCTTCTTCATCTTCTGCCAGATGGAGTGTATGCTCTTGGTGCGTCCCTTCATGTGAAATTTCAGACCGGCCTTGAGCAGTTTTTCCTCTATAGGTTTCGTGAATCGGGAAATATATGCATCACGACTCTTCTTGGTGGCATTCAGCTTCTCCTTAATATAATAGTAGGCATCATGTTCCAGATACTTCAGACTTAAGTCCTCCAGTTCGCTCTTCAGCTTGTAGAGTCCCAGTTTGTGAGCCAGGGGTGCATACAGATAGGCAGCCTCCATCGATACCTTCCTTTGTGCCTCCACGTTGCTCGTGCCCTTGATATTGCGCATCAGGCACACGCGATTGGCTATCATGATGAGTATCACACGCATGTCCTCGGCCATGGATACCAGCAGACTGCGGAAGTTTTCGCTTTCGATGGTGGCGCTCTTTTCGTAAAGGTCGCGTATGCGCAAGAGTCCGTGCATGATGCCGGCCACCTCGTCTCCGAAGTCCTTTCTGATGTCGTCCAAAGTGGCATCTCCACGCATGACGGCACTATCCAGCAATACGCCCAGTACAGACCCGCGTGTGAGGCCCATCTCCTGGCCCACGATAAGAGCCGTCTCCATGTCGGTCAGGATATTGCTCAGGCCGAAAGCATCACGTGATACGCCATGCTGACCGGTGGATTGCTCCAGATACTGATGCACCATGCTCCAGTCCTCCTGTGTGAGTACGTTCTCGGTCAGCTCGGCCAGCATCAGTTTCAGCTCGGCCATGTGCAGGCGTTCTTCTTCGGTGAAGGTCCCTTTGTTGTCTGTCATAATTCAATTCCTCCCATTATATTGGCAAATGCCATTATGAATCCTCTCTTGTCTGCACTTATGCAAGACATATCTCAAATGACGGGCTTATGTGATATCGAGGGCAAAGTTACGTGAAAAATAACATTTTTCTCGGTTTTATGCG
>JBJFDX010000070.1:0-10400 GCA_051890235.1 Bacteroidaceae bacterium
TTGCTTAACAGTCTTGAACTCCTCCTGGTTGCCGAAGGAGAATTCGGCCATCTGCATCTTTACACCATCGTAAGGCTCAAGCACCTCTACCTTGTAATACTTGTACTGTGGTGCCTTGTCCTCAGTGAGTCCGAAGTAGGCACTGGCAAAGTTGTCAGCGGGAATTCTGTCCGGTCCGATATTCTCACGCTTGTCCACGAGAACCCATCCTTCGGCATCTACCTTTGCCTCGCTGTCCTTCTCGAAGTTGGCTCCATATACGTTCCACTTCTTCCAGTTTCTGCCAGGATTGTTTTTGGTATCATTACCTGTGATGAGTGTATAGAAAACGGGAGCCTCGGTATCGGACACCTTGAAGACGCAGTTGGCAACGGTGAAGTCACCTACACCCCATTTGGTACCAGAGTCACCGTCCACGAGTGCAGCAAATCCTTCGGAGTCATTGAAACCGGCTGTTCCCTCTATGGCCAGATATGCTCCATTGAGCGCTGACACAAGCAGATTGTTGAGGTAGCCAATCTGTGTGTTGATTTGTGCGTCAGTCAGTTGGCAGTGAATCATGATGTATGGGTAGGAACCATGGGCAAACTCTTCGCCTGGCTCTACCTCGTCATTGATGTATCTCTTGAGGAAATCCACCACAGGACCCTCGAGGCCGTTAATGGAGTACTCCACTTCGGCTACCTTCTCCTGATACTTGGCATACTGCTGCTGTGAGGCAGTGATGGTGGACTGCATGGCAGTAAGCTCGTTGCTGAGTGTACCCAGCTGTGTGATGGTGGTGGCAGACTTCAGTTGCTCCATCTTGGCAGTATACTTCTCTATCAGTTCCCTGAAGGCCGGTGTCTCAATATCGAAGGAGGCGAATTGCTCATAGTATTCGTCTCTCATGGCGAAGAATGAGGCCTGATTGCCGAAGGCGAACTCTGCCATCTGCATGATGTTGTCACCCATAATCTCCTTAATCTCTATCTTGAAGTAACTGTACTCCTGCGTGGGAGCATTGGAGAGATAGAAGTAGGCTGACTGATATTTGGCACCAGGAAGCATATCGGTACCGATGTTGGTCTTCTGGTCGATGAGTACCCATCCTTCAGCATCAGAGGTGGCTTGCTCCTCGCTGTCGAAGTTAGCCGCATAGATGTTCCAGGTCTTCCAGTTACGTTCGGGGTGGGTATCAGTATCGTTACCGGTAATCAGTTTGTAGAAGGTGGGCTTGATGGGTGAGGATGTATAGAAGATAACTTCGTTCTGAGCCTGTTTGGTGCACCACTTGGTGGTCTCTGTGCCATCAAAGAGTGAGGCAAATGTTTCGTTTCCAGAGGCTCCCTGTGTTCCTGTCAATCCGATGTAGGTCACGTCAATGGGATCACCCAGATCAGAGGAATAGGTGGCAATCAGGTTGTTGATAAAACCGATTTCTTCGTCAATCTGCTGTACGGAGAGCAACAGGTTCTCCATGATGTAAGGTGCACTGCCGTTGGGATAGTTGGCATCAGGAGCCATGTTCTCATTCAGATAGTTGGCCACGAGGGTTTGTCCGGCAGCGTTGATGTGACCTTCATCGTATTCATTGCGCAGCCTTGATACAGACTCTCTGAGGGTTATATAGGCATTTTGAGAGGCTTGAATGCTGGAGCGAAGGGTTGCACAAACAGAGTAAGCAGCAATTACGCTTTCCACATTAGATGCCGTGAGTATGGCCTGCAGGGCAGACGGATACTGCTCGGTGAGTGTGCGCTGGGCGATGACATTATAATCAAACTTCACCACTCGCTGATAGTAGGAGTTGCGAATGCTGTTGATTTCATATTGGTTGTATCCAACTCCGAATTCAGCCATCTGCATCTTGTTCTTGCCACCGGTGGCAGTGATGTTGATCAGATAGTACTGATAACTTTCTTGCAGAGGTTTGTTGAATCCGAATACAGCCTCGGTGTATTTTGCTGCAGGGATGCGGTCAGAACCTACGCCTGTTCTTTCATCTACCACCGTCCACTTGTCGGACTCTAAGGTGGCTTCCTCATCGCTGTCGAAGTTGGCACCGCTGATGGTCCAGTCTACCCAGTTACGGTCGGGGTTGGCATCGGTATCTCGGGCCGTGAGCAAACGGTAGAAATCGGGTTTGATAGGTTCGTCGGCCTTGACAATTACCCATATAGGGGTGTTGTCACCTCCCCATTTGGTTTGCTGGTCATTGTCCACCAGATTGGTATATGCACCATCACCCCACAATTGATCACGTCCGGCTATTGCTGTCAGAGGAACCGATGGAGCAGGTTCGCTGAAGGTAAACTCCGACATCTGCATGGTACCGTTGGAGAGAGCCACGATTTCCCGAAGCTCTATCTTGAAGTACTTATAAGTGGCGGTGGGCTTCTCTGTGCACTCAAATCCCACGGGATAGTTGTTTTCGGCAGGGAACTCAGCGGTGGTGAGTTGCTCACGCTTGTCAATCAGCGTCCAGGCTTCGGCGTCACGGGTTGCCTCTTCGTCGCTCTCGAAGTTGGCGGCATACACTTCCCACGTCTTCCAGTTACGGTCATAGAAAGTCTTGGTGTCCAAACCTGTAATCAAGGTATATGACTCGGGAACAAAGGCATGGTCGGCACGAAAAACGATGTAGGCGCCATTGAAGTTGTTCATACACCATTTGGTGCTGCGACTGCCATCGATGAGCATGTCGTAACTCTCGTTGGCAAATCCTGCCGTTCCGTGAAGGGCAGTCAGCAAAGCATCTTCGGCCATTACTGGCAGGCACAGCAAGGTAGCAGCCGCAACAGTAAGCGCCCGAAGTCCTTGGAGGAATTTTACTCTCATAAGCTTCTTAAGTTAATTTGTTGTTGAATAAGTTATTCTGTGTTGTTATAAAACTGATTGCAAATTTAGCAAAAAGTGATATATCAGAGATAAATGTTTTATTTTTTTTTGTGCGGTGTCTATGATGTTTTTTATAAAATGTTTAACCATGGTCAATATTTGGCAATATTTGCCATGGGCTATGGTGCAGGTGAACCTCACAATCAGATGGAATGAGAGGGAGAATCAGTCTGCATGGGTACATCTTCCGGATGATGGATGTACCCATACGGCAGAAACAGTAAGGGAATCAAATGACGGGTTTGAGATTATCTGATGCAGACCACCAGTCCTGGAGCAGAGATGTCGCCAGGAGTGCCCTCCATGGTACCTATCTCATGAATCAGGTTGCCAGGGATGATGAGCTTGTTCCTGATAATCTGCACACGTGAGGTGATATCCACGGGTTGCTTGCCTCGCAGGTCTTGTGCCAGGATGCGTGCCCTTCTCTTCAGCGGGGTGGGATAGGTGATGGCGAGTTCCTGATAATCACCAAAGATGCCCAAGGGTGCCCGGGTATCTTCTGCCACAATGGATACTTTGGCCAGAGGTGTGCTCCAACTGCGGTGGAAGAGACGCTCGAGTGTGGCTACTGCCACGGCTCCATTGGGGTACTTGCTTGCCAATACAAATGGTGCCTCGCCTGTGCATTCAACCTCGGGCAGGGGCATGCATCTTGATATGCGGGCGGGAGCACTCTCCGTGAGTGTATCGCCAGGGTGATGGTCGCTCACCCAGGTCTCTCGCTCGGCCAGCAGCCAACGGTCGGTGAGCATATGGCTGTCAATATGGGCATCATCGTTTACTGCAAACGGTTCTGCCAGCCGGTGCCATTTCAGGGCACGGTCCACCTCATCGAGTCGTGCTTTGAGGTTACGGCCTGCAGTGGGGAAGACATGGTCGGAGAGACCATTGGGCAGGGGCTTGTTGATGGGGTGACGCATCACGCCGATTACGCAACCCAGTCCTGCAGAAATCAAGGGTTCGTCCTCGCAGTTGATGAGGCCCATGTTACCCGGTTCAGTCCGATATTTGAGCAGGCGCACCACACGTTGCAGGGTCACGGGAACGGAGGTGACAACCTCCACGTCGTAAGTGCGGAACACATCGCAATCCTCGATGATAGGATAGGTGTAAGCATGCTCAAGCACCATCTGAGGCGCATGTTCCCGGCCCAGCCGGGTCAGCATCTTCCGCCATTCGATATTGTTTTGCTCACGTCCATAGTCCACCTTCCAGTAATGCATACCAGCCTGTTCGCTTTCACGCAGACGTGCTGTCCAGTATGCCTCCCGATTGTCCAAATCGCGTGCTGCCGGTGACTCATGTGCAACCACCCATCCTGCCAGTCCTTTCCATCCGACTTCCTTGGTCTTCTTCACCAATTTGCTCAGGCGCTCAACGGATGTTCCTTTGCATTCGGGAAAGCGGTCGGCATTCAACCGGCATTCTCCCATAAACTGGTCGTTGCCCTGGTGTGTGCCACAGGGGATGTCCCATGAGTCATCCATTAGAAACAGCAGGTCCTCACGGAAGGAGAGGAAGAAGCGTGTCCATCCCTCCAGCGGGCCGTCGCCGAACATGGATTGCTCGGTCATCACCTTGATGGTAATGTCTGGGTCATAACTGGCACAATAGCCCTGGATATTCCATGTGGAGAAATAATCGGGCACATTTGAGGGACGAGAAGGAACCAACGAACGAATTTTCGCATCGGTGGGTGTGGCTGCCATCAGCAGGCAGACAGACAGGAGGGAGAGCAGTCGATTCATAATGACGTGACGAATGTAGATAACAGTTTTCAGTTTTTGTGTTTCAGACGCAGAAGGTCTTTGTATATACACATTATATATATAACGCGCGCGTGAGAGGATTTCTGTCCTCCTATCCTCCTGTTTTCCGTCATATGGATGGCAGAGGTGGGATGGTCCAGACAGCCTACTTGATGACTATGATGCGTGTGACAATGGCATTCTTGCCCTGAGCATTGTTTGCCACCACATGATAGATACCTGATGCCACCCTACGTCCGCGCTTGTTGCATCCGTTCCATGTGAAGGTGCCTCCGGCAGATGTTCCGCTCCACACCAGTTGTCCGCTACTGGAGAGTATCTTCACTTCGGAATCCATAGCCAGCCCCCGTACGGCAATCGGACCTGTGTAATCGGCTGTTACAGGATTGGGGAAGACCGTTACCTGGTCGGCATCCATCTTGTCAACGGCTTCGGTGGCTTCGGCCACGTAACTGCACAATCCCTTGTCGGTGGCAATCATCACTCGGCCTGTGGTGGGATGAACAGCAATGGATTGTATGGTGTTGCTCAGGATGGGAGAGTCCTCGGTGGTGAAATGATGTATCATCTCCTGACCGTCGGCACTGATGAGGTATATACCATCGTTGTGCGTGCCCACCCACTTACGATTGGCACCATCCACGGTCAGGCAGTTGATGCTTACTCCACTGAGCAGATAGTCGGCCAGACCGCTGCCGTCGTTCCTGTTGATCTTTACCTGTTCGTAATGGAAGTCATTGTCGAAGAAGTTGCTGGGGTCCGGGATGAGAAACAATCCAAGGTTTGTTCCTACCCACACCTGTCCATCCAGATCCTCACAGATGCAATAGAACTCATCGGGCTGGTAACTGGTGTTGTCCTGATTGATGATGTTGTGGCGCAGGATATGTCGGTCATCTGCCCTGTTGTCGAGTGTGCCGTTGTGGTCCAGACAGAAGATTCCTGATTTGTCTAAGCGTCGGCTTACCATCATCACCAATCCGCTGGAGTGCATCAGATAGTCATCGCAGAGTGATGCATTGGCAATCTCCTGATAATAGAGTGCCCGCCAGGTACCATCGGCCTTGCGTATGCGTATGATGGTATCGGTCTGGCTGCACAGCATCCACAAGTTATTGTCCTGATCAAAGGAGAGTCCGCTGCAGGATACGTAGTTGTAGTAGGATGAACTGTTGGGTAGGATACTGCGCAGGGGGGAGTTGTCGGAATGATATATATTCATAAATTTACCGTCCCGGTATTCGCATAATCCTGAGCGATAGGGGCTGGCGAAGTGATGTGTGGGATCCTCGGGGTCCTGCACCAGATGTGTGGTATTGTAAAGTCGGAAGTTGGTGTATCCCTCTGGGGCACTGTCCATCTCCTGAAAGTTTGTCCACTCATCATTCTCCAGATACATGGCTGTGGCGGGATGGTAATCGGCATCTACCGTGTTGACACCACCTGCCACCAGCAACCGATCGCCTTCCCAATGTATTCTGTAGAAGAGGTCACGCTGAGGACTATTGGGGCGTATGGGCCCTGCTGACTGTATGAACTTCCCTTCCTTGACCGTGTATGCCAGCAAGCCATCCTTTCCCTGGCTGACCCAGAATGTGCCATTGACGTATGAGGCATCGTTCCATTGGTTGGCCTCTCTCACATATGATATCTTGTCGGGTGTCTGGCAATAATAGATCAGACTGTTGTTGCCCCACACCAGGGTCTCTCCAGAGAGGTGCATGAAATTGAATCGTCCGTTGGAGAACTGACTCGAGACTCCATCGGGAGAGATTCTGGACAGGCTTGTGGTAGCCTTTCCGATAATCTCGGAGCCGAGAGTGGCCAGTTGTGTGAAGGTTTGCTGTGAAATCTTTGTCCATCGAGACTTGTCTTGCAGATGGTCGGACAGAGATCCCTTGTAGATTCCCTGTGTGGTGGCTGCATAGATGCATCCATCCAGGACGGCTACCGACTGCACATCCATATCGAGTGTGTAGGTATTGACAAACACCCCTTCCTTCATGTCAACCTCCACCACACCGAAACTCATGGCAAGGTAGGCGATGTTGCCATCCACACAGAGGCTGTTGAAGGTCTTTGAGGTCATGCTCTTGTCGCGCAAAGCGGAGAGGTTCTGTACATCCTCGGAAGCATTCATCAGGTCGATATTGCAGTCTTCGTATACGATGATGAGGCGATGGGCCGTAGGGGAGTAAGCGATATCCTTGATGCGCACGCCATTGAGTTGCGTGAGGCAGTCAAAGGTGCGTACCTCGGTATCCTCTGTCCTGTATGCCAGCAGATTGCCATCTGTAAGTGAATAGATGATGTCTCCAGCCACAACATTGCGGGTGGCGTTCCAGTAACTGGGATACACGTTCCACGTCCCTATCTGCTGTGCTGTACCTGTCAGGGGGTACACGGAGGATAGGGTGACAATCAGAACAACCAGTATCAGCAATCTTCTTTTCATCCTCATGTCATTTTCTTTATGCTTGTTCGGAGAGGAACTGTGCCAGTTGGGCAATGGCTCTGCCTCTGTGACTGATGGCATTCTTGGACTTCATATCCATTTGAGCAAATGCCAGTCCTCCAGCCTCATCGGGTGCAAAGACAGGGTCGTATCCGAATCCCCCTTCGCCCACCTGCTCTTGCAGAATCTCTCCTTTGACTATTCCGTGGAAGATGTGTTCTTCTCCGTTCAGACAGAGAGCCACAGCCGTGTGGAATTGTGCCCGACGCGTTGTGGCATCCTTCAGCTTGTCCAGCAGGCAGCGGATGTTGGCCTGTGCATCATGGCTTTCTCCGTAACCGTTAAGCATTCCATACCTTGCGGTGAAGACACCGGGACTGCCACCCAAGGCTTCAACCTCCAGACCGGTGTCATCGGCAAAGCAGTCCATTCCATAATGTTCCCTCACATAGCGCATTTTCTGTAGGGCATTACCCTCCAGCGTGTCTGCTGTCTCGGGGATATCCTCATGACAACCAATCTCTGCTAATGAGCAAATCTTGTATTTACCATCCAGCATCTGCCTCACCTCATATAGCTTGTCGACATTGTTGGTGGCCATGACCAGTCTTTTCATACTCATTTCTTTATTACGTCGAATCCTTCACCAAACACACCCTCTACGTTGCTCATGGATACAAAAGCCTTGTTGTCAATTTGCTTGATGAGGGCAAATATCTCTCGTCTCTCATATTTCTTAGCCAGGATGAGCAGCACCTGCCGCTTCTCCTTGGTGTAGAATCCTTCGCCGTAGAGTACGGTCACACCTCTGTCGAGCCTTACGTTGATCTCATGGGCAATCTCCTCGGGATGATTGCTTACGATGATGAACTGCACGCTCTGTCGTGCGCCATTGATGACAAAGTCCAGGAAGTTCATGCTGATGAACATGGTGAGGTAGCCCACCACCATTGTCTCCAGGTTGCGGAAGAGCAGGTAACTGCCTGCAATAATGATTACGTCAATGAAGAGAAGCAGACGTCCCAGGGAGATATTCCTGTACTTGTTGATACTGCTGGCGATGATATCTGTTCCTCCTGTACTTCCACCGGCAAGAAACACGATGGCCAGTCCCAGACCTTCCATGATGCCACCTATCACACAGGCCATGAACTTCTGTTCACCGATGATATGCATCAGCTGTTCCTTGCCATCGGGACCTATGACGGTGATATATCCCTGTACGATTTCAATGAATACGGAGATGATGATGGTGGCTATCAACGTTCTCACCATGTATCTCCATCCCATGATGCGTCCTGCCAACAGGATGAGCACACCATTCACCAGAAAATAGGTGTGGTTGGGATGAAAGCCCATCATATAATAGATGATGGTGGCCACACCACTCAGTCCGCCAGTAATGATTTGATAAGGGAGCAGGAAACAGGTGTACCCTAAGGTATATATGAATATACCAAGGATGATCTGGGCATAGTCGCGCAACAGATCACGCGGATTCTCTCCCAATATTTTCTGGATGCTCATAGAAATCATATGTTTTGCTCTACTTGTTGACCTATCTTCTGTCTGCCTGATGTTGCAAGCATGAGTCATTTATGCCTTTATCGCGTTGAATCCATTTCCGTAGACACCCTCGGCGCGACTTTGGGAGACGAAGGCAGCAGGGTCTATCTCCTGTATCATACGCAGGATGTCAATTCGTTCGGACTTGTGTACGATGGTAATCAGTACCTTGATATCCTGATGGCTGTAGTATCCCTCACCATTCAGGATGGTCACGGAGTGAACGGTCTCGTTGACAATACGGTCACAGATTTCCTTGCTCTTGTTGGTGAAGATGATGAACTGGGTGTCCTGTCGGGTGCTGTTGACCAGCAGGTCGAGTGCGTAGGTGTAGACAGCCAGTGTCACATAGCCGAACACCACCATGCGCCAGTCCTTGAAGATGGGCCAGCAGGAACCTATCACCACCAGGTCCAGATAAAGCATGACTCGGCCAAGAGAGATATTGCGATACTTGTTGACCAACGCAGCGATGATATCCCAGCCTCCAGTACTACCCCCTGCAAGGAATACGATACCTATGCCCAAGCCATTCAATACGGCACCCAGGACACAGGCCATGGAATCCTGACCTTCGCCCAGAATCTGAATGAGATTACCTTGATCGTCAGTCATCATGTCCTGTCCTAAACCTAAGAATGTGGAGAGCGCCAGTACGGCATAGGCCGTCTTGGCCACAAACTTCCAACCCAAAGGTTTGATGGCTATCATGAGAAGTGCGCCATTGATAATCAGCAATCCTATGCTGATGGGGAACTTGGTCAGGTAGTATACAATGGCCAGCAGGCCAGGGACTCCTCCTGTGGTGATGTGATATGGGAGAAGGAAGGCCGCCCATCCTAATGAATAGATGGCCATTCCAAGATTGATGGACACAAAGTCCTTGATAAACTCCCAGATGCGGAGCTGTTTATTGGTCATGGCTGTGGAGAACTTATGCTTGTGGCTTGATAACAATGTTTACAATACGTCCAGGGATGGCGATTGTCTTCACCACCTGCATGCCGTCAAGGTACTTCTGAGCTTCAGGTGCAGATGTGGCTATGGCAACCATCTCCTCGGGAGTTGCGTTGGCAGGGAAGTCCATGGCAAAACGAACTTTGCCATTAAACTGAACACCCAGTTTTACACTGCTTTCCACCAGATACTTCTCGTCATACACAGGCCATTGGGCATCACAGACTGTTGTTGTGTGGCCCATGGCCTCCCACAACTCCTCGGCAATGTGAGGACAGAAGGGGGCAATCAGAACTGCCAGAGGTTCCAGTACCTGACGGCTACTGCATTTCTGCTGAGCCAATTCGCTGGTGGCAACCATGAAGGCGGGGATGGAGGTGTTGTATGAGAACTCTTCAATGTCGGCGCTCACCTTCTTGATGAGTTTGTGCAGGCTCTTCATATTCTCTGCCGTGGGCTCTGTGTCGCTCACTTGCAGTTGCCCATCCTTGGCCCAGTACAGACTCCAGAATTTCTTGAGGAAGCGGAAGCACCCGTCAATGCCTGCCACATCCCAAGGCTTGCTCTGCTCGATGGGACCCAGGAACATCTCGTAGAGGCGAAGGGTATCGGCACCATAATGTTCACAGATATCATCGGGATTCACCACGTTGTACTTCGACTTGGACATCTTCTCGATGGCCTGGCTGATGATGTAAAGCCCTGCTTCGTTAGTAATGATTTCTGCCTCCTTGAATTCAGGCATCCAGGCACGGAACTTATCTATGTCC
>JBJFDX010000071.1:0-2813 GCA_051890235.1 Bacteroidaceae bacterium
CGTCAGGATGATTTTCTGTTTTGCTTCCATATATATATTATAATATTATTGCTACCTAATTGAAAAGTTTATCAATCTGTGACTGTTGCACAATAGAGATAATTGTCTGTCCCGTAGGAGTGAGATTGGGATTGGCACAGAGAAAGAGATCATTGATAAGACTGTCCATCTCCTGTACAGAGAGTACCTGTCCTGTGACAACTGCCGTGCTGCGGGCCATCACGAGAGCCAACCGGTGCCGCATTTCATCTTGCATACCGGCATCTTTCTCCTTGGCTGTCTCGAGCATGAGTGTCAGCACAGGCACGGGATTCATCTCGCCCAGATCTGCCGGTACGGACTGGATAGAGAATGAGCCGCCACCAAGATCTCCTATATCAAAACCCATCAGGGAAAGGTCCTCAGAAATATGCTGCAAGATTATGCTGTCTGATGGGGATACGGTAAGAATCTCAGGAAAAAGAAGACGCTGTCCACTGGTCTTCTTTTCCTTCATCTGACTCATATACTTATCATACAGCACACGCACATGAGCTCGATGCTGATCCACAATCATCAGCCCCGACTGCACTGCAGTCAGAATGTATTGGCCACGGAACTGAAAATGTTCCACACTACGTTCCTCTGCATCAAGAAGATTGTCATCAAAGAGTTTTGATTCCTCTTCTTGTTCCTGGGATATTGGCGCTGGAGTTGACCCTGCCTGTTCCAGTCCTTCATAGAGTTTTTGCCAGTCAACTGGCACACGCGGTTTTGGTTGACTATTGAAGGGGTTATAATTGACATCCACATGCACCTGAGGTGCCCGCACGTCGGACAAGGAAGAGAGATCCAAATCAGGGATTTCCGGTCTACCCTCCACATCAAAGTCGATAGTAGGGATAGCATTGAAACGGGACAAGGAATCCCGGATTGCGGCCACGACTATCTGCCAGATGGCAGACTCATTCTCAAACTTGATTTCTGTCTTGGTGGGATGAATGTTAACATCCACATTGGCAGGATCTATATCAAAGTACAAGAAATAGGGAATCTGTTCACCTTCAGGAATCAAATGATTGAAAGCCTCCATGACAGCCTTATGGAAATAAGGATGACGCATGTAACGGCCATTGACAAAGAAGTACTGAGCCGCATTTTTCTTCCTTGCAGATTCCGGTTTTCCTACAAAGCCCTTCATCTTGGCCAAGGTTGTCTCCACATGTACCTCCAGCAACTGGCTGTCAAGTTTCTTACCAAAAACAGCCACCACCCTCTGTCTCAAGTTCCCACGTTCGAGTTTGGAGATGAGTACTCCTCCATGAGAAAGCGAGAAGGAAATATCAGGATTGACAAGAGCCACACGTTCATACTCCTGCACAATATTGTTCATCTCCGTCTGATTGGACTTAAGGAACTTGCGACGCGCTGGTACATTATAGAAAAGGTTACGCACCTCAAAGTTGGACCCTACAGGACAAGAGCACAACTCCTGCGATACTACCTCCGAACCATCTATACTGAGTGACACACCAAGTTCGCTTTCAGGCACACGCGTCTTGAGACGAACCTGAGAAACAGCGGCAATGGAGGGCAAAGCCTCTCCCCTGAACCCCATGGTGCGCAAGGTAAAGAGGTCCTCTACCTGACGAATCTTGGAGGTTGCATGACGTTCAAATGCCAACCTGGCATCCGTCTGACTCATACCCTTTCCGTCATCAATGACTTGTATCGAGGTGCGTCCAGCATCGGTGATAACAACATCAATATGAGAAGCCCCAGCATCCACTGCATTCTCCATCAACTCCTTGATGACAGAAGCAGGACGCTGCACGACCTCTCCGGCAGCAATCTGATTGGCCACAGAATCGGGAAGGAGATGAATGATATCCATTTGATTCGGTTTGTATCTTACTTATCTGGTTAGTAATCAATATTAATTACGACAACAGGAAACGCCACACGAGAAACAAAGTAGCCACCATGATTAGCACAAATGGCCATCCCAGATGGTGCTTTGACTCCTTATACCGCTGTACACGAGGGGTGTATTGTCCGAACTTACCTCTGAACTTTGCCGTATCATAAGGTTTATCTTCGGCCTGAAGCTCGCCTTGTTCCCTCTTCACATCATTGACCAGACGCTCTAACTTCTCACGACGCTCGTCAGTATAGATATGTACAGGACGGAAGCGACGTGGCTTTCTTGCAGTGAACATTCCCATGGCTTATCTCTTTTTAATATCCTTTAGACTTTGTCGAGGAGCATCCCTGCGGACAATCTTTTTCAGTTCGGTGCCCGCCTTCTTGGGTCTCCAATGGAATATATCGTACTTGTCCAATGGACGAACATAGTCGAACCAGGCAAAATTCTCGACATACAACTTATCTGCAGGGATAAGCGGAAGCGGATAGAAACTGCCTGTTGCTGCCGGCATCCATATCTTGTCCACTTTGCGATTCTTAAGGAAAATCTTTAGGAAAGCCGTCTCTGTATAATTCATCTCCGCCAAAATGCTATCCTCATCCACATGGAAATAGTTGACATACACATTACCGATGGAAGTAGAAAGATATATTTCCCCATCGCGGAAATAGGAATGCATCTCATTGCCCGTCACCTGATTATAATGCACACTATCCAAGCGCTCCACGGACAATGCCTGCCGGAGCACCTGTACGCTGTCAATGGTACTGTCATTGAAGAATGCCTTTATCTCCTCACCCAGCAACTGCTGTCCTTCCTGCCAAATGATAGGGTCGTAATACATGGTCATCACAGAATCCTTTCCATCATAGACCAACGAATCACATACGGCTTGTATATCCCTTCG
>JBJFDX010000072.1:0-2808 GCA_051890235.1 Bacteroidaceae bacterium
GCATTGCGTTGTAAGCACGGGCAAGGATGTCATTACCATAGTTCTTGTGATTGGTGGTGAAGGTCAAGTTGATGTTACTGGTGAACTTGATACGGTCACTCACCCAATAGTCAAGGGCAGTGGTGGTACTGAAACGATCGAGCTTCTGACCTATGATGGTACCTATGCTCTTGTCGTAACCGGCACTGATACGGAATGTGGCCTTCTCACCACCACCAGACAGATATACATAATACTTATGCTGCTTACCGAACTGAGTGACAGCGTCGACCCAATCGGTGTTGTGGCTATAATGGTTGTAGATGAAGGGATACTCGGTGTTGTAGTCCAACTCGGTGATGTTTGTGGGCACCTGGTTGGGGTTGTAGTAAGCTTCCTTCAGCATCATGGTGTAGCCATCACCGTTCAGCATCTTGTATCCATCGGGCTGCCATGTGCCATCAAACTTGTAGTTGAATGTCACGTTGGTGGGGCCCTTGTGACCACGGCGCAGCTTAATCTCAATGACACCGTTTGAACCTCTCATACCCCACTTGGCAGCAGAAGCAGCATCCTTCAGGATGGTGATGCTCTCGATATCCTCGGGGTTAACGTTCAACAGTGTAGAGAACTGCTCCTCATTGTCCATAGTCTCAAAGTTGACATCCTGAGCACCATCAGGCAACTCAAAGATGTGGTCGTTCACAACAATCAGAGGCTGCTGGTTACCATTGATGGTGGTGGTACCACGCAAACGCATGGTTGTACCAGAACCGAGGTTACCAGAGTTGGGCACAATGTCAAGACCTGCAACCTGTCCCTGCAGAGCCTGGTCAACAGACTCGAAGGAAAGACCTTCCACATCGTCCATGTTGAACTTCTGTGCCACACCAGCATACTCACGCTGTGGAATCTCCAGACCAGTGGTGGGAGCATTCTGCTTACCCTTTACCACCACCTCGTCCATAACCTTGACGTTGTCGGAAAGTGTAATCTTGAACACGTTCTTGCTGCCAACCTTCTGAGAGAAACTCTTGTAACCCATGAAGGAGACAATCAGAGTATTATTGGGATCCTTGATATTCATGGTAAAGTTACCATTCATATCCGTCACAGTCTGGCTGACAATACGGTTGTTCTTGTCCCTCTCCACAACGTTGGCACCCATGATGACATCAATCTCATCCGATACGGTACCGGAGATACGCCGTTGCTGTGCACTTGCGGGCAAAGCCATTATGGCTATCACCCAAAGCAATATAAGCTTGATAAGTTTGTTCATAGTGATAGTGTATTACTTGATAGTACCGTATCTCTTAAGATATCTCTTGGCTTCGGTAGGTGTAGCCCATGTGGAGTCATACCTGCCATTGACAAGTGCTGTGTGATTGAGTACGCCATCAATCTGGTGTATAACGGCGGCACTGGAAGCATCCAGACTGATACCGGTCATTACGACACCCACGGGACGGCGTGAGCAGGACATATCACGTGCAAGGACATTCCTTTCACCCACGGTCTCCATCTTCATGTTGGGGTCCATCTTGTGGGTTATGTCATCACATACGCGGAGGGCAGTGTCATCACCCTTCCTGATTCTGTCAACGTGAATCTTGCAGAAAAGTCCGAGCTCGCTATCATAACTTGAGGTTACCATCTCGTTGTCGGCCAAAGCGGTCTTATCGGCGAAGACTGAGTTGTCGGCGAAGTGATAACGGATGAAGTTGGTCAGATAAGCAATCTTGGTCTGGATACGGAGGCTGTCTTCGGCGGTCTCCAGAGAGTCTGTATATTCATATATTATATTATCAGGCTCAGAGTCGGGACTCAACTTCCAGTCGTTGGTCTCGGGATCCCATTCCTTCTTGCGGTGAGACATATAGTCCTCTTCTATCTCCTCCCATGTGGGCAGACCAGCCTCGATGGCTGCGCGAACTGCATCATTGGTGGGCACAAAGATGGTGTAACGGTAGTTATTGAAGAACTGTACGTTATAGTCGGGACCATTGTCGTTGATGAACACGTGATACTTCTTCAGGGCAGACTTCTGCTCACTGCTTGACCACTGCTCATCTACCAGACCGCAACCGATGATGATGTCATCATAGGCATCAGCACGGCAGAGATCAAAGAACTGAGAATAAGGATTGTTGGCCCATGCCTCTTCATCCCACTTGTTTTGGTCGTCGTCATTGGTGAGGATACTGTATACACTACGATAGGTAGGCACCAGGGGAGAGTCCATCACGTAGGTCTGTCCGTTCTTCAATCCTTCGAAGGGCTTGGTTACCACACACTGGGTAACACCTCTTGTATCAGACTCGATGTTCTGACGCTGGTTCTCCAGCTGGAAGCCACCGAATGCCTTGATAACGTGTCCGTTCTCGTCACGCTCCACCTTGATGGCGTTACCGTTCTTGGAAAGGAAGTATTCATCCTCGCCATCGATGGGGTTGGTGCCGTCATGCACGATGGTGTGGCTCTCCAGAATATCCTTCAAGCGGTTGGTAATCTCATTCTGCTGCACGGTACCACCCTGTCCGGTGATAGCACGTCCGATGGTACCCACTGGGTTGTCGGCAGAAGAGTTGTAGAGACCATAGTAGTTGAAGTTACGAGCCTCGATGGGGAATGTCTTGTTCTTGTAAGAAAGCTGCATCACACGAGGTGTACGGCTCTTCATACTGGTGGGATCATAATAATAAAGGAGTGCTGAGTCGGAAGGAAGGAAGAATGAGAACTCACTCTGCATGGCCTTCAGATAAGCATAGTAGTTCAATCCCATGTAAGTCTGGTCGTAGATGGCCCACTTGATGATGTTGTTGGTCT
>JBJFDX010000073.1:0-10375 GCA_051890235.1 Bacteroidaceae bacterium
GTTTCTCAATCATTCGGCAGTCAATCCTGCCTTCAGTCTGCTTTCCTCGTTGAGTAAGGCAAAATCATTCGGGAAGCAGTTCAACTGGCAGGGTGAGGAATCGCTTGCCCAGTCTTTCCAAGGGCTTTATCCCGAGGAGACAGAGGATATTCAGGACACTCTCCTGCGCGTGAAGCGTCCCAATGTGCTGGTTGTCTTCATGGAGAGTTTTGGCAGTAAGTTCGTCAGGGAGTTGGGCGGTTTGCCCGATGTGGCTCCTGGCATGAGTCGTCTGATACCTCAGAGCATCCTTTGGAATCAGGTCTATTCCAACAGTTTCCGCACCGATCGTGGTACAGTAAGCACGTTCAGCGGTTGGGTCAGTTATCCCACAGCCAGTCTGATGCGCCTGCCTGAGAAGTTAGGCAATATTCCTTCCTTGGCCCGTAGTCTGGCCCGTGAAGGTTATCACACGAGTTTCCTGTATGGTGGCGACATCACGTTTATGAACACTCAGGGTTATCTGGTGAGTACGGGTTACCGTCAGTTGGTCAGCGCATCCGATTTCGCTTTTGCTCAGACCAGTGAGAGTAAGTGGGGAGCCAATGACAGTGTGACAGCCCGTCGTACTTACGAGATGATTGCCGGCGGTGAGATGCCCGAGCCATGGCATATGACCTTCCAGACGCTCTCCAGTCATGAACCTTTCGAGGTTCCCTACCATCGCTTGGAGGACAAGAAACTCAATGCTTTTGCCTTTACCGACCATTGCATTGAGATGCTTGTGGATAGTTTGCGCACCTTGCCTGTGTGGGACAACCTGTTGGTTGTGCTCATCCCCGATCACGGCTTCCTCTATGACCTTACTTATGAGTCTCCTGAGTTTTTCCATGCTCCCATGCTTTGGTTGGGCGGTGCCATCGCCCGGCCACGTCGCATGAGTGTGCTGATGAATCAGAGTGACATGGCGGCCACACTGCTCAGTCAGATGGGCATTCCTCATCGTGATTTCCCCTGGAGCCGTAATGTGCTGAGCTGTAATTATCAGTATCCTTTTGCTTACAGTTCTTTCCCCAGCGGCATTCTCTTTGCTGACAGTACGGGCGTGAGTGTGTATGATATCACCAGCCGTAAGCCTATCACCGAGCAACCTTTGCCCTCTGAGGACCGGTTGCATAAGGCACAGACCATCTTGCAGAAGAGTTACGACCTTCTGGAGACTCTGCGCTGATTCTTCCGTATTTTTGTTCTTGGGTCAGAGAGCAGGTGCATCCTGTGGCGTGGTGCTGGGTGTTCCTCCCTTTACCGAAGGCCATCCTTCGGCATCCCACAGCAGTTTGTCCAGCAGCATCACTCGTCCTTTCTCGGGGTCCAGAGCATCAAAGGCATGATACAGCAACCATGTCTCGCCTTTCTTGTCTGTGATGATTTCGCTGTTGTGTCCTGGACCTTTCCATCGGTCGTTGCCGCTTATGATGGTCTCGTAGTGGTTCTCCAGCATCTTCCTGCCTTGTCTGTCCACATAGGGTCCTGCCAGTTTCTTTGATCGTCCTACTACGGTTCTGTAGGTGCTCTTTACTCCTTCGCAGCATGTTCCTACGCTGGCAAACAGGTAATAATATCCTTTTCTCTTGTACACCATTGCGCCTTCAAAGGCTTTTCCTGCCACCTGTGTCAGTTGGTCGGGATGCTTCATCTGCTTGCCATCCTTGGTCAGTTCGCCCAGATACAGTCCGCTGAAACTGCCCCAGATGAGATATTTCTTGCCTTTGTCTTTCACATAACAGGGATCGATGCTGTTCTGAACTCCTATTTCCGTGCTGCGGAACATCTTGCCGCAGTCGGTAAACATTGTGGGTGAGGTGCCTTCTGCCACTCCCAGTCCTGTACGTGTTTCGTTACCCCAGAAGGCAGATGCGTAGTAGACCAGATACTTCTTTCCCACTCTGCTCACGTCAAGTGCCCAGAGGCTAAAGCGCATAGGGTGTCGCTTCCCATTCTTATCGGTACGCACAGAGTCGTTCCAGGTGGGTCTTTCCAAGGCTATGCCCATGTCTTCCCAATGTACGAGGTCAAGGCTCTTGCGGCATGTTCCTCCTGTGCCATAGGCATAGAAGGCTCCGTCAGGTGCCTGCACCACCGTAGGGTCTGGCGTGTTTCGGTCAAATACCGGATTAGTGTACTGGTTCTGGGCGTAAATGTTTCCCAGGGTGAAGATGCCAATCAGGGCAGCGACTATTCTCTTTTGCATGATATGGTTTGATTAAAAACTCTACGAAGATATGAAGAATTTGTCAGATGGGGAAGTGACACGTGCGGGAATTTGTCTAACTTTGCCATAACAGGTCATCTGGGTACCTTTAGGTAATATATATATATAATGAGAAAGCAATATGACTATCTGATAGTAGGGTCGGGACTGATGGGCGCCACCTTTGCTCATCTGGCACGTCAGGCAGGCAAGCGTCTGCTGGTGGTAGAGCGTAGGAATCATACGGGTGGTAATATCCATTGCACGCAGATGGCAGGCATCAACGTGCATCAGTATGGTGCACACATTCTGCATACTTCCGACGAACGGGTGTGGTCCTTTGTCAATCATCTGGTGCCATGCAATCGGTATACCAATAGTCCGGTGGCCAATTGGCGTGGTCAACTCTACAATCTTCCTTTCAATATGAATACCTTTCATCAGATGTGGGGTGTGAATACTCCCGAGGAGGCACACCGGCACATCGAAGGACAGAGGGAGGAAGTGCGGAGGAGGTTGCAGGGACGCGAACCGCAGAATCTTGAGGAACAGGCTCTGCTGTTGGTGGGTTCCGATATTTACGAACGCCTTATCAAGGGTTATACCGAGAAGCAATGGGGTAGGCCTTGCACCCAGCTTCCTGCTTTCATTATCCGTCGTTTACCTTTACGCTTTACCTTTGACAATAATTATTTCGATGACCTTTGGCAAGGAATACCCGTGGGTGGATATAACCGGTTGACAGACTCCCTGTTGCAGGATGTAGAGGTGCGTACGGGTGTTGATTTCCTGCAGCATCGGGATGAGTTGCTCCCCCTGGCAGAAAAGGTTCTCTATACGGGAGCCATCGATGCTTGGTTTGATCATCGCCTGGGTCATCTGCAATATCGAACGGTGAGGTTTGAGACGGAGATTCTTCCTACAAGCAATCATCAGGGTGTGGCAGTGATGAACTATACAGACAGTCAAGTGCCTTATACGCGCATTATCGAGCATAAGCACTTCGAATCTTTCGGAGCTGATGTGGATGCCAATCCCTCTACGGTCATCAGCCGTGAATACAGTACGGAATGGCAAGCGGGCATGGAACCTTATTATCCGGTCAATGATGAGGTCAATGGTCGCTTGCTGGCAGAATATCAACGGTTGGCGGCTCAGAATCCTACGGTAATCTTTGCTGGTCGTCTGGCCGAGTACAGGTATTATGATATGGCTCCCACGATAGCCAGGGCTTTTCATTTGTGGGAGGTGGAGCAGCAATAGGGCTGTACCCTGGCAGGTACAGCCCCATGTGAATAGTTCTTTATCCCGAATCGGTCATTGGTGTCATGGACAGTCTGATGACCGATTCGGGTTTATTCCTCCTCGTAGGTCTGTTCGGCGTATTCCAGTTCGCCTTCCACCACCCATCTCAGATCTTCGGCATCGAAGTCGCCCATCTTGTCCTTCTTGGCTTGCTTGGCCAGATGGCTTGCCAGTTCGTCGATGTCGATGTCCATCTCTTCGTTGTCCTTTACGCCTTTCTTCTCTGCCTTTTCCAGCAGGGTTACGTAGTATTCGTCGATGACGTCAAGGAAGTAATATAGCTCATCCTCTGTGAACTTCTCTTTCACGTCTTGTGGCAGATAGTTCTGGATAAACTCTACGGTCAGTCTGTCGTCCTCAGCATCAGCGATGAGGTCTTCTTCGAATGTGCTCATGGGGTAGTGGTGTTAGAGTAATGCTTTCAGTTTTTCCTCAAGGACTTGTTTGCTCACCAGTCCCACGGTCTTGTCTTTTACCTCCCCGTCCTTGATGAAGAGCACGGTGGGTATGTTGCGCACACCGAATCGCATGCTCAGTTCCTCATCTTCCTCCACATCGCATTTGCCGATGATGGCTTGGTCCTGATACTCTTCAGCCAAGGCTTCAATCACAGGGGCCAATCTCTTGCATGGACCACACCAGGTAGCCCAGAAGTCCAGTACGAGGGGCTTGCCGCTGTTGGCGAGCTCGTTGAAATTGCTGCTGTTGATGTTTTGTGCCATAGTCTTATTTGTATTATTGGTTTATTGTATAGGGAATATCGTTGTCTTCCAATGCCTGGATGAGTTGTTTCGTCACCTTGATGTTGCCTACCCGCCTGTTCAGGTTCAGGTGTATGCCGTTCTCTGCGTCTATGATGCAGATGAACAGTTCTGTCTTTCCTGGGTTGTTCTTGACGGCCTCTGCAATCTGTACGATGAGGTCTTCGTTGAGATTTGCCTCAGGTAGATAGATTCGGATGTTCTCTATGATGCGGTCCTTGACATTGTTCAGAAACTCCACGCTGCCGATGCTGAGTTCCATCTCATTGGGGTTGTACCGCTTGCCCTGTATGCGTCCCTTGATGAAAACCGTGGTGCCGGTAGTGCTCATGTAGCTGCCGAAGCGTGCCCAGTTCTCGCCGAAGAGTGCCAGTTCGCCTGCTCCTGAATAATCTTCCAGAGTCACTATTCCATAGGGCATCCCTTTCTTTGTGACTCCATTGCGGACTCCTGTCACGATGCCGCCCAGTCTGACCTCCTGATTGGCCATGGGTGTCAGATTCTCCATTTGTGCCATCTGCAGGTTGCATACCTTCTTCAGAATGACTATGTATTCGTCAAGTGGATGTGCCGAGAGGTAGATGCCTATGAGCTGTTTCTCCTTGTTGAGTTTCTCCAGGGCTCCCCAGGGCTCGGCGGCAGGTACGGCAGGAGTATTGACTTCCACTTCATCAAATCCGAAGAGTGTGCATGAGGCTTCTGCCTTGGCTTGCTGATATTGTGTGCCAAACTTCATGAGTGCTTCCACAAAGAGTCCGTCCTTGGCCGTTGGTGCAAAGAACTGTTCGCGGGTTACGCCGGGCAGGGCATCAAAGGCGCCGCTCAAGGCCAGACATTCAAGTCCGCTCTTCTTGACGCTTGGCAGTGAGACTCGTTGCACAAAGTCAAACACATCCTTGTAGGGTCCGTTCTTCTCACGTTCTTCCACGATGGAAATGGATGCTGCCTCTCCCAATCCCTTGATAGCCATCAGCCCGTATCTGATTTGTCCCTTGCTATTCACACCGAAGTCGGAATGTGATTCGTTGACATCAGGTCCCAGCACTTCGATATCCATCTGATGGCATTCGTCCAGCAGTTTGGCGGTCTCCTTGATGTCATCCTTGCGTCTGGTGAGCAGGGCAGCCATAAACTCCGAAGGGTAATGTGCCTTGAGGTAGGCTGTCTGATAGGCCACCCACGAATAGCATGCGGCATGACTCTTGTTGAAGGCATAGGATGCAAACTTCTCCCAGTCGCCCCATATCTTCTCCAGCACTTTGGGGTCGTGGCCGTTCTTCACTCCTCCCTCGATGAACTTGGGCTTCATGGCATCTACAATATCCTTCTTCTTCTTACCCATGGCTTTACGCAGTGCGTCGCTCTCACCGCGTGTGAAGTTGGCCAGGAGTCGGCTGAGCAGCATGACCTGCTCCTGATAGACGGTGATGCCATAGGTGTCCTTCAGGTACTTTTCCATGATGGGGATGTCGTACTTGATTTCCTCCCGGCCGTTCTTACGGGCAATGAAGGAAGGGATGTAGTCCATGGGTCCCGGTCTGTAGAGGGCATTCATGGCTATGAGGTCCTCAAAGACGGTGGGATGCAGTTCCTTCAGGTACTTCTGCATTCCGGCCGACTCAAACTGGAAGGTGCCTATGGTGCGCCCTTTCTGATAGAGTTCGTAGGTCTTCTCATCATCGATGGGTAGGTTGTCCAGGTCGATGTCCACTCCATGGGCTTCCTTGATGACGCGGCAGGCTTCCTTCATCTCCGACAGGGTCTTCAGTCCCAGGAAGTCCATCTTGATGAGTCCTGTGCTCTCGATGACATGTCCGTCATATTGAGTGACCGCTGTCTTTACGTTAGGGAAGTCGGGATCGTCGGCAGTAGATACCGGTACGTGCATGCTGATGGGATCTCGGCAGATGATGAATCCGCAGGCATGGATGCCCGTTCCTCTCACCGTTCCTTCCAGCTTGCGTGCGTATTTGATGGTGTTTGCTTCGCGAGGGTCCTGGCTTGCCTCTGCTGCTTGCAGGGCGGGTGTGCAGATGATGGCGTTCTTGAGGTTCATCTTCATGCCGTCGGGCAGGCGGTCAGGGATGGCTTTGCAGAGCATGTTGCTTCTTTCCAGAGGCAGTTTCTCCACTCGTGCCACATCCTTGATGCTGTTCTTGGTGGCCATGGTGGCATAGGTGATGATGTGGGCACAGTTCTCGTGTCCGTACTTGTCCATTACCCATTGCAGCACCTTTCCTCGTCCGTCGTCATCAAAGTCGGTATCGATATCAGGCAGAGAGATACGGTCTGGATTGAGGAATCGCTCAAACAGCAGATCGTATTTCATGGGGTCGAGCTTGGTGATGCCCAGACAGTAGGCCACGACGGACCCTGCTGCTGAACCACGTCCTGGTCCTACCCATACACCCAGTTCCTTGCGTGCAGAGTTGATGAAGTCCTGCACGATAAGGAAGTATCCGGGGAAGCCCATCGTCTTCATGATGTGCAGTTCAAATCGTATGCGGTCATCCACCTCCTGGTCCAGTGGGTCTCCGTAGAGCCGTGCGGCACCCTCATAGGCCAGTTTGTGCAGATAGTCTGCCTCAAACTTTATTCGGTAGAGCTTGTCATATCCGCCCAGCTTCTTGATCTTCTTCTCTCCTTCTTCGGGGGACAGCTGGTTTTCTCCGTTCTCGTCACAGGTAAACTCCTTGTACAGGTCTTCTTCCGAGAATTTCCTGCGCCACTCTTCTTCTGTACCAAAGTCTTCCGGAATGGGGAAGAAGGGCATGATGGGGTCACTCTCGATGTTGTACATCTCCACCTTGTTCAGTATCTCACAGGTGTTTGCCAGTGCTTCGGGGATGTCCTGGAAGACCTCGTTCATCTCCTCTCGGGTCTTAAACCATTCCTGCTTGGAGTAGAGCATGCGTGTAGGGTCATCCAGATCCTTGCCTGTGGCCAGACAGAGCAGATGGTCGTGGGCCTCGGCATCATCCTCGTCCACAAAGTGACAGTCGTTGGTGCAGATGAGCTTCACGCCATATTCGTGTGCCAGTTCTATCAGCACCTTGTTGGCTTCCTGCTGCATGGGGAAGGTCTCGCGATTGGCTCTTATCTGGGGATTCTTCACCTCATGTCTCTGCAGTTCCAGATAGTAGTCATCTCCGAATATTCCCTTAAACCACTCGATACTCTTACGTGCTCCCTCGATATCTCCGTTGAGGATCTTTCTGGGTACCTCTCCCGCTATGCAGGCAGAGCAGCAGATGAGATCCTCGTGGAATCTTTCGATGTCGGCATGGTCGGTACGCGGACGTCCATAGAATCCGTCCACCCATGCACGTGATACCAGTTGGATGAGATTCTGATAACCATGGAAGTTCTTGGCCAGCAGGATCAGATGGTTTCCTCCCAGGTCCAGCTTCTTGTCTGTTTTCTCCTCCTTGCTTCTTCGTGCCACGTATACCTCACACCCGAAGATAGGCTTGAATGGCTCCAGCCCTTCCTTCTTGCGTCCCTTGTTGATCTTGCCGCAGTAGTCAAAGAGTTCCTTGATGCCGAACATGTTGCCATGGTCGGTCAGGGCCACCCCTTTCATGCCATCCTTGACGGCCTTGTCCACCACGCGGCTGATGGACGACTGTCCATCCAGTAGGGAGTATTGCGAGTGTACGTGCAGATGCACATAATCTTCCATAGTATGTCTCATTGATATTTCTGCATAAAGGTAGTGCAATCTTCCGAAACAGCCCCTCCTTTTTTGCTTTTTATGGCATATGGGGACATGTCAGCACAAAAAAGGAATCAAATCTTGTCAGAAACTAAAAAAATACATACCTTTGCCTTGAAGTAGGTAATCAAAAACGAATGGGTAAACGACTGAAGAAACTTAAGAAAATCAGACTGCATCATGAGGGTACGCACACGCTGGTGTGGGCACTTTGCTCTCTCTTGGCTTTCAATGGCTTGATTTACTTGCTGTTTTCTTCATGCCTGTTCTTCAAGGTTATGCTTTGTCTCAGCGTGATTGTCTATGCTGTGCTTCTCAATTTCTTCCAGTGTCCCATACGCTTGTTCTCGGGTGAGACGGATGGTGTGGTAGTGGCCCCTGCCGATGGTAAGGTAGTGGTGGTGGAAGAGGTTGATGAGAACGAGTATTTCCATGACCGCCGTATCATGGTGAGCATCTTCATGAGCCTCTTCAACGTGCATGCCAACTGGATTCCCGTGGATGGTACCGTGAAGATGGTGAGGCATCAGGATGGCAATTTCCACCGCGCCTGGCTTCCCAAGGCAAGTGAGGAGAACGAGCGCAGTATGGTGATTATCACTACTCCTGATGGTACAGATATCATGGTGCGTCAGGTGGCAGGTGCCATGGCCAGACGTATTGTTACCTATGCGCGTGAGGGAGAGGAATGCTATGTGGACGAGCACCTGGGCTTTATTAAGTTTGGTTCACGCGTAGATCTCTATCTGCCTCTTAACAGCGATGTGCAGGTGGCTCTTGGTCAGAAGACTGTAGGTAACGAGACCATTATCGCACGGCTCAATCCCATCGTTCCCTAATAAAAGTATCCTGCAGATGTCCAACGCCTTTACACGCCAAATTCCCAATGCAGTCACCTGTTGCAATCTCTTGTGCGGTTGTGCAGCCACAGGTGCAGCATTCTATGGTCATCTTCATTGGGCTATCATCATGATTATCTGTGGTGCTGTGTTCGACTTCTTTGATGGTCTCACGGCCCGTGTGCTTGGGGTGTCCTCTCCCATCGGAAAGGAACTCGATTCCTTGGCTGATGTGATTACCTTCGGCGTGGCTCCCAGTGCCATGCTCTTCTGGGTAATGCACGAGACTCATTGCCCTGAGTTGCTCATGCCTCTTAAGCGTTTTCTGCCTTATACGGCATTCTTGATAGCAGCCTTTTCGGCTTTGCGATTGGCAAAGTTCAATCTCGATACACGTCAGAGTACGCAGTTCATTGGTCTGCCCACTCCTGCCAATGCTCTTTTCTGGGGTTCTTTGTTGGTAGGGCAGCATGCCTTCCTCACATCGTTGCGTTTCAACATTGTGTGGATGATTGCTCTTGCCCTGCTCTCTTGTTACCTGTTGGTGTGCGAGGTGCCTATGATGGCCCTTAAGTTCAAGGTTCTCACCTGGGAGGCTTGCCGTTGGAAGGTGGTCTTCCTGCTTGGTTGTCTGCCTTGCCTTTTGTTGGGTTATAGCGCTTTTGCAGCCATCATCGTGTGGTACATCATTCTCTCTGCCTTGCTGGTGAAGTTTCGCCAGTTCTGACGTACCCTTGTGCCTTATTTAGTCTTAGCACGTTTTTTTGTTTTACCACGGATAGGACGGACTCTCTGTGGGCTTAGGAGGTTTGTTGGCCTTGGGTCGGGAGCCGTCCTGCATCGTACTGCCCCTAAGTTTTGTCTTTCTCCCTGCAAACGTTTGCGATGGCGGTTTCAAACGTTTGCGACCGCGGTTTCAAACGTTTGCGACCGAGGGTGCAAACGTTTGCGTCTGAAACGGCCTATTTCCTGCTCCGAAAAAGTAAGCACGCTTCTTTGGCCAATGAAGTAGTACTGCCCCAAATACCCATCTTGAAGTGTCTTTTCTGAACTGCCTCCTCCCTCCCTTTCCGAACCGTCTTATGCGTATATATAATAAATGTACGTGCGCGTGCGCGTGGTGATGTTCCTGTTCATGAAGTTGAAACGGTGTCTGATGAAAATCAGGAAAAAGACATCCTGTAAAGCATCTTAGGAAAACGATACAGGATATATGAAGTAAAGTAGTAAACAAACATAAAATCTATGAAGCAAATTCAGTCATAGTCATGTAATGTTATCGTAATGCTGATGAAATATCTCTAATCTCAAAATTTTAACTGTTAAAAGAAAAAAAACTTCTCTTAATAATGTTTGTATTAAACGAAAATGAGATATATTTGTAACCTCAATAGTCTAAAAACACATGTCTTCGTATCTGTTTTACAGATTTGGAGGTTGTGTTACCTAAACAAAGACAAAGAGAAGTGATAGTTAAATATTTATTAATCCAAAAAAACAAATCGTTTATGAGAAAAAGACTTCT
>JBJFDX010000074.1:0-2803 GCA_051890235.1 Bacteroidaceae bacterium
CTAGTGATTATTACGATGGTTTGAAGAAAACAGCAGCGGACAGTTGTGGATATAAGGGAGGGGCTATGACAGCAAATGAAATGCTCGTTGTTGGACGAAAATATGGTTTACTGACTGGTATGGACATGTTTGACGGAGATACACAACCTGGAGACTATTTTAATAATAAAGCAAATAGGGACAATGCAAGAATTGCTTGTTTTCAGAAAGAAGGGAAAGATCATTATGCAAAAATTAACAGCATAGACGCAAAGGCAGGCGTTGTTCGTTACACAGATAGTGAAGGAGACAATGTTATAGACATAAATAAATTAGAAGGAGTTATGTATTATGACAAATAGAGACCTATTCGCCTTATTCCTGACATTCTTCTCAATGCTTACGCAGCTTACGCTGGCCAGGAATAGGACATTTATTGTCAAGGATTCGCTGAAGTACTGCGTAAGGGAATATGATCATGGTACCAATGTTTCGGTTATGGCGGTGGCAGATAGTGTCCGCCTTCCCGTGACGGAAGACGGTACGCTGGTGATTCCTGCATCGTTGACTATTGAAGGGCACACATATAAGGTTGAGGATATTGAACATCGCGGATTCCGCTGTCATCCTGAAATCAAGCATCTAATGCTCAACGAAGGAATACGCTTCATAGGAGAACAGGCTTTTGGGTCGTGTATAAACTTGGAAAGTATACATTTCCCCACCACACTCATGGGAATAGACGCTTCTGCATTTGTAAATTGCAGTATGCTCGCAAGCATCATCATGGAGAATGGAAACGAGATGTTTGATTCACGTGACAGCTGCAATGCTCTCATCAAGACAGAAGACAACGAACTTGTATTAGGGTGCTGGCATACAACCATTCCCACTGGAGTTGTAACCATTGGACAATGTGCCTTCAGCGGCCAACGGCGCATGAGTGGCATCAATATCCCCGAAGGCGTAAGAGAAATAGGGAATGGCGCTTTCACCGATTGTTCGGGACTGAGGCATGTCTCCCTGCCTTTGTCTCTTGAAGGCATCGGGAATGGAACATTTGCTGGTTGCACAGGTTTGGAAGAGTTGACTGTTCCCGCAAACGTCCGGGAAATCGGCGAACGCATCACAGTGGGCTGCCACAATTTGAAACGCTTAACCGTGTCACCCGACAACAGGACTTTTGACTCCCGAGATTCATGTAACGCCATAGTCCGTACGCAGGAGAACTGTATTGTGGCAGGTTGCGGCAGCACGGTTATCCCCAACAGCGTGGAGAAGATAGGCGAGGGAGCCTTTTCCGGTTCTGCCCTTACCCGTATATTCATTCCAGCCGGTGTGACTCAGATAGCCGAAACAGCTTTCACCAACTGCAACTTCTGCTCATCAATAGAGGTGGCGCAAACGAATCCCGTATATGACTCCCGATCTGGCTGCAACGCTATCATAGAGACGGCCACGGGCACGCTTGTCAAGGGGTGTGGCATGACTGTCTTCCCTGTAGGTGTGGGCAAGATAGGCGACTACGCATTCTGCGGCATGACTATGCCCGCTAACTATTGTATTCCCGAAGGTGTAAGTTCCATAGGCAGTAATGCATTCACCGGCTGCAACTTCCGTTCACTCCTCCTGCCAGAGTCATTAAGAGAAATAGGGAGTAGTGCCTTCACATTCTGCAATCACTTAGAAGATGTGGAAATGAATAGTACAAACATAAGCATTGGTTCCATGGCGTTCAACTATTGTTATTCATTGTTGTCCGTGCGTCTGCCTCACCATACCACATATGCCAATAGTCTCACTTTCCAATACAGCCCCTACCAAGAGATACATGAGAGAGAATACGGGAAGCCATAAAGGCTTCTTTCAGAAGATACACATTCCCACTCTTGTCATCTGTCTTGGGTGTGTCCTTACGGCATCCTTCGGTCACAGAGGATGGGGGACGCTGGTTTGCAGGGAATGGGCTGTCTTGTCCATGTTGCTGACAAGTGTTTGGGGACTGTTCCGGGTACTGGGAAACAAAAGACTGACATTGCGTGAAGACGATGTTGCCAAAACGTTCTTTTTGATTGGTATCATAGAGTCTGCCATCGCATTCTTGCAACTGGCTAAAGTGCTGGCATCCTGCAATTCTCTTTTTAGATTTACAGGCTCTTTTACCAATCCGTCCATGCTGGCCATTTTGCTTTCGATGTGTATACTTATAGGATTGTATTATGCTGGGCAATCCCGAGGAACGGATAGGGTAAAATGGGTCGCGCTGACTTCCCTACAGGTTATCTTCCTTGTGCTCTGTACCTCCAGGATGGGAATCCTGGCAGTGCTCTGCTCCTTTTTTATGTTATTTATGAAACCTGCCACAAATGAGCACTCGTTGTGGAAAGCCTATCGAAAGGCCGTTTTTCCTGTGTTAATTTTTGTCCCACTCCTCATAGTGCTATATTATGTGAAAAATGATTCTGCAAACGGAAGGATATTGATATGGATCAACTGCATACACATGATTATGGACAAGCCCATCACAGGATGGGGGACAGATGGATTTGATGCCCACTACATGCCTTATCAGGCAGCGTATTTCATGCAGCACCCCGGCTCAGCCTTCTCAATCTTGGCCGATAACATAAGTCATCCGTTCAACGAATATCTTCTATTTGCCGTCAAATACGGTTTGCCGGGACTGACTCTGTTGTTGTTTGCCCTTGGGGGACTGCTGAAAATTTTGGCAGGAAGCAACAGCAATCACAAGAAACTGTTCATCTGTATCTGCACGGTCATAGGCATCTGTGCCATGTTCTCATATCCATATAAGATGCCTGTC
>JBJFDX010000075.1:0-2803 GCA_051890235.1 Bacteroidaceae bacterium
TCGGAACGAAGTGGAGATGTGCCCGGATAAACACAAACACATAAGCATCTGCCTGAAGGGCAGTACGCCAGAGGACATGTTCTATAATTCCCCACTGAATTTCCACTGAGCCCTGTTATGCGTTTACAACCTGCATAATGACCGATTCCGGGTTTGGAATAAGAGTCTCTAAAAATGGACACCAAAACAGGCATTTCTGAGCAGTACTACTTCATGGGCAAAAAAACGTGCTTCATTGGCGATTCAAGAGCGCTTTAATACCCCGAGAAGTACGCTTACTTTTTGAGGGTAGAAAATAGGCTTTTTTCAGTATAACGTTTGCAACCTCGGTCGCAAACGTTTGAAACCCCGGTCGCAAACGCTTGAAACCGCTCCCGCAAACGTTTGCGGGAAAACGTGCTGTTTTTAGAGATTTGAAAATTTGTTTTGTTAATGACGAAAAAAGTCTATTTGGAAAAAAATGTCTGCCAAACAATCCGTAACTTTGTCTGAGAATAGACATAACAATAGGAGATACTATCTATGACTAACCGCATCAACCGAAGAGGTTTCCTCAAGAGAGCCACAAGTGCAGGCGTTTTGCTGGCTGTATCACAACTGCCGGCTCAAGCTGAAGATATGCCACAGGTGTTCCCCAATCGAGGCAATTTCGAACGCCTTTCCTTGGCTTATGCAGTAATCGAAATCGGATTAGAGAAGCCATTCTCTGTTCTGCATATCTCTGACACACATCTTACAGCAGCCTATCCGCACGAGGGGAAGAAGAAACAGACATTGCACGAGAACCGTACGAAGACATTCGGAGGCAGACAAGAGGAAGCCTTGAGAGACTCTCTGGCCTGGGCTAAGGATCATGTGGATTATGTGCTTCACACAGGAGATCTCATCGACTGGCAAAGTGAGGCCAATCTCGATTTAGTTCGGAAATATCTGGGAGACGGGGTAACGGGAAGTATGGGCAACCATGAATTTTCACCCGACATGTGGCTGAGCGAACCAAAAGAAGAGCACACAGAGGCATTCAAAGACCAGAGCAGACAAAAACTTCAAGATGCCTTTCCTTATGATATCAGTTTCCAGAGTCAGATAGTAAATGGCGTGAACTTCATCTGTCTGGATAATGTCTATGGTACAGTTACACCACGCCAAGTGAAACTCTTCAAGAAGGAGGTAAAACGTGGCCTCCCCATCGTACTCTGCATGCATGTACCCTTCTATACCGACTACCTTTGGAGAGCCGACCAACGCTTCTGGAACAAGACCTTAGCATCCCATATCAACGATGCTGTATACCAACCCAAAGGAGACTATCTGGTGCAACAGGAGGACAAGACCACCCGGCAGTTTATCAGCTATCTCAAGCAGGAACCTCTGCTCAAGGCCATCCTCTGCGGTCACATGCACATCACCATAGAACAGGAGTTCTCCCCCACCGCACGCCAATATGCTGTGGCTGGCAACTTCCTGTTCCACGGCCGGGAAGTTCTGTTTGTCTGACTTGACTCTTTTCTGAGATTCAATTCAGCACGAACTTCTTTCCATTTCTGATGTATATTCCCTTGCCTGGGCGAGACACCATACGGCCGGCAAGGTCATAGCAGTCATCGGAAACAGATGATTGCGTGTGGGAATCTATCCCCGAAGGTAAGGGGCGTGTGGGAATGATGATAGGATTATCGTCATAACCTTTTATCAGGTGCAAGTCCTGAAATCCCGATACCTCGGTGGAACTCTCACCTATCCAACCACAATGCTGAAACAATCCGCTCACCACGCGGATATAATGAATCTCCTCCAGGTCCACATGCTTTCCCTGGGAATCCACAGCCCAGTCTATATCAAAAGTGGAATAGATATCGTTGTTGAGCGAAGCATCCACATATCCATAGGCATCCTTAGCATATCTGTACAGAGTCCACATGGTGCCGTTGGTGGAGTGATCGATTGCATTATCAGGCAGTCGTCCGCTGGTAAAGGTCAGTTGCTCCTCTTGTTCCCATGCTGGCCAGAAAGATTGCTGATGTGAAGCCACTTTCATGTGATAACCCGAGGAGTCCCTGGTTGCACCATCTGCATCTGTCCACGTGGCATCCCATCGAAGATATTGGTCATAAGAAGAGAAGGGCAAAGCATGTGCGCCTGTCTCTGCCTCCGGTTTGTAATAGGTAACGGTAAACGAGTGCTGTTCGTTGGTATAGTACTCGCTGCCCGCCAGTTCATACCATTGGCAGGTGGCCACATCTTCTCCTACACCCACATACACAATACCGGGTTCAAAACTGCCTCCCAGAGTTTCCTTTCCATACACCGGGTCATTCTGAGCATAATAGGAATTACCCATGATACGCACATCCGACCCTCGTTTGTTTGCTATGGGATGATCAAACTTGACAGTTACATAGCCGCCAAAGGTACCCAGATGCACAAGTCCTTCGTTCTGCAAGGCTTCCGTAGCCCGTTCACACATCTGATTATGAGTCATACCTTCGCTGTATTCCGGCAATACATTTACAAACTGCCCAGGAGCAGGATGATACTCCACCACTGTTACCTGCTGGGATTGTGCCAAGGAGCACACACACATGAGGAAAAAGACAAGTACGAGAGGACTTCTATACATAACAAAGATTCTTTACTTTATGATGAATTTCCTATGGGAAAGTATCCCAAAAATTTGTTTCAAAGAACAAAGATACAAAATAATGAGAGTTGCAGGAAGTTTCCTTACGACTAACTTTGCCGTTAATGATAATTAGTGTCCGCTGAATATATATTTTACCGTGACCAGCGGGTTGCGGATGAT
>JBJFDX010000076.1:0-2799 GCA_051890235.1 Bacteroidaceae bacterium
ATTATGGTCCGTGATAAGGACACCGATATTACGTTGCTTGAGCTTCCACACGATGAGCTGGATATCCTCCACAGCTGTAGGGTCTACCCCTGCAAAAGGTTCGTCAAGCATGATAAACTTGGGATCAATAGCCAGACAGCGAGCTATCTCTGTGCGACGACGCTCACCTCCCGAGAGACGGTCACCCAGATTCTTCCTCACCTTCTGCAAACGGAATTCCTCGATGAGACTCTCCAGTTTCTCCCGCTGATAGTCTCTGGGCTTGCCGGTCATCTCCAACACACTGGCTATATTATCCTCGACAGACATCTTGCGGAACACACTGGCTTCCTGAGCCAGATAACCTATACCCATACGTGCACGCTTGTAGACAGGCAACTTCGTGATCTCCTCATGGCCCAGATAGATGTGTCCGGCATTGGGAATCACCAGTCCTGTTGTCATATAGAAGGAGGTGGTCTTACCTGCACCATTGGGACCGAGCAAACCCACGATTTCTCCCTGATGAACATTGAAGCTCACCTCATTGACAACCGTACGTTTTCCATAAATCTTCACCAATCCCTCGCTTCGCAACTCCAGACTCTCAGAGGAAGAGCCTTCAGTATGAGCAGGGGCAACAAATGGTGCCGCTGACATATCATTGTTCATAATTACTCCGTTTGATGTACAAAAGTACAAAAAAAGGTAAAAACGACAACCTTCATCCCTCGCTTTTAGGATTTATTGCGTAATTTTGCCAACACATAAAACATAGAACCCGCATTTATTCATGTTGATAACTAACGGACTGGCCGGATTCGGTCGCTACCTGATGCTCATGGGGAAGGTTTTCAGCCAACCCGAGAGATGGAGGATGTTCATGAAACAGTACATCAAAGAGATGGCACAACTGGGTGTGGACTCCATCGGAATCGTCTTGCTCATATCCTTCTTCATAGGAGCCGTCATCTGCATACAGATTAAACTGAACATCCAGAGTCCATGGATGCCAGCATTTACCACAGGCTACACCACACGCGAGATAATGGTGCTGGAGTTCTCGAGCAGTATCATGTGTCTCATCCTGTCGGGTAAGGTGGGAAGCAACATCGCATCCGAGATGGGCACGATGCGTGTCACTCAACAGATAGATGCTCTGGAGATTATGGGAGTCAACTCCGCCTCATTCCTCATCCTGCCCAAGATAATAGGAATGCTGACCATGATGCCCTTCCTGGTTGTCTTCAGCATTGCCGCAGGCTTCATCGGCGCCTATGCCACTGCTTTGGCCGGCATCATTACGGTGGACGACCTTACCCTGGGACTTCTGCACGAATTCAACCAGTGGTTTATATGGATGTCCATCATCAAGAGTTTCGTCTTTGCTTTCATCATCTCCAGCGTGAGCGCCTACTGCGGATACAGCGTAGAGGGAGGCTCCATCGAAGTGGGCAAGGCAAGTACCAATGCTGTGGTACGCTCAAGTATGCTCATCCTGTTTGCCGACATTTTCCTAACACCCCTACTCTCATGATAGAACTGAAACATCTGTGCAAGTCCTTTGAGGACAAGGACGTTCTGAAGGATATCAACGCCGTGTTTGAGAACGGCAAGACCAATCTCATCATCGGACAGAGTGGTAGCGGAAAGACCGTGCTGATGAAGAACATCGTGGGACTACTCAATCCCACCAGTGGACAGGTGCTCTACGATGGAAGAGATTTCGTGACCATGAGCAAGCGAGAGAAGGTGATGATCAGACGCGAGATGGGTATGATTTTCCAGAGTGCAGCCCTCTTTGATTCCATGTCGGTGCTGGAAAATGTGATGTTTCCACTCGACATGTTCTCTGACATGAATCAAACCGATCGAGTACGCAGAGCAAAATTCTGTCTCGAAAGAGTGAACCTGAGAGGGGCAGAGGAAAAATTTCCAGGAGAGATAAGCGGCGGCATGCAAAAGCGAGTGGCTATTGCACGAGCCATCTCGCTCAATCCCAAATACCTGTTCTGCGATGAGCCCAACAGCGGACTCGACCCTCAGACAAGCCTTGTGATTGATGACCTCATACACAGTATCACCCAGGAATACAACATGACCACCATCGTCAATACCCACGATATGAACTCCGTGATGGGCATCGGCGAAAACATCATTTTCATATACCAAGGACACGAGGAGTGGCAAGGCAACAAGGATCAGATAATGACCAGCACCAACGAACGGCTCAACTCCTTCATCTTTGCCAGCGACCTGTTCCGAAAAGTCAAGGAAGTGAATATGGAATAATCCCAAATCGGTCATCAGATAGCAAATCAGAAGAGGCTGTATCACATCCACACAGGATGACGATACAGCCTCTTCCGTTCGAGGTAACAATATTACTTCTCCTGGGATGAAGGAGTAACCATACCCACCACCAGGCGATTGCCGCTCTTGAATATCTTGCAAGCCAATGCCTTCAGGTCGGCCACGGTGATGCTACGAACCACGTCATCATAACCATCCACCATATTCTTGCCAAAGCGGGTTCTCTGCACAAGCTGCGTCATCCAGTAATCATTGTTCTTGAGATCCTCGGCATGTGCACGCAACATATATTCCTGAATCTTCTGCAGATAATCCTCACTGGGACCCTCTGCACAGAGTGACTCGACTCCGTCATAGATTACCTGAGTCATACGATCCAGTTTGTCAGGTGAGGTGGGCAACTTGATTTGTATGGTTGCATACTTCTCGGGATAGTCAACCAAGTTGCCAGACACAGGAACTGAATATGCTCCTCCCTCATCCTCACGAACCTTCTCCGTAAAGAGC
>JBJFDX010000077.1:0-2787 GCA_051890235.1 Bacteroidaceae bacterium
GCATGTTCTGCTGATTTTCCGAAAGGAATGGAGCCAGTTCACCTAAACTCTCCTTCATATACTGAGCCCACTCCTCTGTGCCCTTCACATCAGCAGGATTACTTGCCACAAAGAGAGCTCTGACAGGTTTCGGGATGTCATGAAGCAACATTCGGGCAAAACCGTTCTCCTCGGAAAAGAGAGGAGTTCCCTCTACGAAAGGACTGCTTGTAAGAAAGAGTGTCATGGAACTATCTTCTGCATGAAATAAGCCAACTGCTTGCGCCACCAGGGCCAGTCATGGTCAACATCATATCCCCAATAATCAATCCACGCAGGAATACCTTTCCTGTTCAGAATCTCGTCCATGCGTCGGGTACTATCAAGGAGTTCCTCCTCCCATCTGCCCTGACCCACACACAAGATGATGGTACGCTGACGATAAAGAGACAGCCATGGATGATTATCCGGCATGTTGGGGAGGAAGTCCTGGGGAGAATTGGCATACGTAAGGTCATCATGATAAGCCCCAAATCCGTAAGACGAATGATACAAACCGCTCAATGCTATGAGCGTGTCGAAGATATCCGGTCTGCGGAAGAAGAAGTTTCCTGCATGAAAGGCACCCATACTGCATCCCGTCACCATGAATGTCTCACCATCATAATATCTCACACGAGGCAACAGTTCGTCCATGATATAATGATACCAACGCTCATGCAATTCAATACGCGGGCGTGGAGCGGTATGATGATTGCTCCACGTCTCGGTGTCTATACTATCACAGCACACCAACCGTATCCTACCCGACTCTATCCAAGGAGCCAACACATCCACCATGCCAAAGTTTTCGTAATCAAAGAACCTTCCGTCCTGGCTTGGGAAAACAAGCAAAGGGCGACCGGCATCTCCATACACCTTATATTCCATGTCACGTCCGAGACTGTGACTCCACTCCTTATGGTAATCTATTTTCATCATATTCTATTATATATATAAACAAGAATCAGTTCATGACCGACGTATCAACATCTGTTGCATACGTCATAAAGGAAAGCATCGCGCTCCTCAATGGTACGAAAACGCGCTATGTAACTTTGGTTGCCCATGGCACCGCTCAAAGCATCAGGAATGCGGGGAGCCTCCTTCATGGCATAAGCATACTTAGCCATAATCTCATCATGACCGAGCACATAGGACACATGATCACGTCGGCCGGCAAACACACAATAGTAATCATCCTCGGGGTCGGGAGTAAGCCTTCTGTCATAAACAACCATATCAGCCCATATCTTGTAGACATCCACATTATGTGCATAGTTGATCATATCAGGAGTGAAGCCTCCACCAGGACGCATATTGACTTCCAGGGCGACGAAGTCACCCTTATCGCCCAACCCGCGATGAGGACGGTCAAGACAGAAGAACTCCAAATGCACGAAGCGACTCCTCACATCAAACGCCTTTACCGTACGCCGACCCCAGAAACGCAGGTTCTCACTCATATGCTTCTCCACATAATAAGTGCTGTCCAGATTATAGTTTACAATATCTGCGATACTGGGAGGACATACACACATACTCTCGAAAAGCGGTTCTCCACGACTGTCTATCACGGCATCATACGTACAGATGTCCCCCGTAACAAACTCCTCCACCACATAATCTTCCACATTTTGTGTAGACTGGAAGAAGTGTCTCAGGTCACTCTCGCTCTCTATCTTGTGCGAACTGACTGCGCCAACACCCACATCGGGCTTGACAAACAGAGGATAACCGGCTTCGGATGCAAAGCGCAAGATGGCCTCCAAGCCTTCGGAAGCCTTCACCTGACGAGCCGTACGTATGCCTCCCTTGGCATAGTATTTCTTCATCTCGGACTTCTCCTTCACACTTTCTATACAATCAGACTTCATGCCGGTACATACGTTGAAGTCCGTTCGCAACCGTGCATCCTGCTGCAGCCAGTACTCGTTGTTACTCTCAATCCAGTCGATGCGTCCATAATGCCAGGCAAAGTAAGCCACAGCCTTATACACCTGAGAGTAATCCTCCATACACGCTACTCTGTAATACTCGGTCAGAGAGGTACGCAACTCATCAGAGAGTTCCTCATAGGGAGCGTCACCTATTCCCAACACGCACACGCCATTATCGTGAAGTCTGGCGCAGAAATGCGCATAATTCTCAGGGAAATTAGGCGAAATAAAAACAAAGTTCATAGTATATCCTTATAAAACAATCTATCTCTTCACAATCTTCCTTCCATTCTGGATATAGATGCCCGCAGGCAGATTATCCAAGGAACTGCCTACCCTTCTGCCCGACAAGTCATAAATACCCATGACTGACATTTGAGGTATCCCTGAATGCACAATATCCACACCATCGGGTTCATCAGGCAACAGATAACCCTTGTCGGCATATCCCAGGGTGTTGCTCAAATAATTATATACGTAGTCAGAACGTTTCCTGAGCCATTCCTTGCTTCGCTTGGTGATGGCTGCATACGAACTGCTTCCACCATTCTGCCATCTATCGTTGTCATGCTCGAAGGAGTTGGCAACAACGGCATAATAATCATCCAGATACTCCAAAAGTTCATCCAGATGATTCTGAACGAAATCTGTCCAGACTCTGTAATATTGCTTGTCTATCTCCTCATCACCATTATAGCGCAAAGCCTTCAGAAAATCCTTACCCGTGGAAGCAGCAGCAGGAGCATTGAAGAAATCCTCCTCGGCATTTACCGTGAAATAGTTTCCGCTGGCCTGGTATCCGAATCCCCAATCGCAGTCCCATACAGGA
>JBJFDX010000078.1:0-10272 GCA_051890235.1 Bacteroidaceae bacterium
TCGAACCCTGGACCCATTGATTAAGAGTCAATTGCTCTACCAACTGAGCTAAGGACGCATGCAAAAACGTATGGATTTTGTTCCTTGGTACGCCCTCAGGGGCTCGAACCCTGGACCCATTGATTAAGAGTCAATTGCTCTGCCAACTGAGCTAAGGACGCATGCGTTCCGTTTTTGCGATTGCAAAGGTATTGACTTTTTCCGATACAGGCAAGACCTGCACGATATTTTTTACTTCTAAGGTGTCAATTCATACAATTCCGAGGGCGTTTTGCGCTTCAGAATGTCCATGGCGAAGTCTTTCCCCGGCAAGATGCCGTAACTGCGGCACACTCCTTCCATTGTTTTACGTGCCAGTTCGGGGTGGTTGTTTTCTTCGCTCAGATGGCACAGCCATACATGCTTCAGGCGTGGTGTAGCATGTTCAGCCAGTAGGTGGGCCGACATGTCGTTGCTCAGATGTCCCTTGGGTCCCCTTATCCTGCCCTTCAGATAAGCAGGATATTTACCCATCATGAGCATGTTTTCGTCATGGTTGGACTCCAGTACGATATAGTTGGCCATAGATACCTGCTCCTGCAGGATGGGTGTCACATGTCCCACATCGGTGAGCAGACAGAAGGTTACGCCTTCAGCCTCTACTCTGTAGCCCACGCAATCGGTACTGTCGTGTGGTACATCAAAGGCGGTGATGGTGAATTCTCCCACCTGAACGGGTACGTTCTTTTGGATGATGCGCACGTGCTCGGTTTCAAGTTTCCCGTTGACGCAGAAGTTCCTGTTGATTCCCTGATGTACGAGTTCTGTGGTATATACAGGTTTCCCAAGGTCATTGGCCAGAAAGCCAATGGCTTTGATGTGATCGGCGTGGTCGTGTGTCACAAAGACCGCATCTATTTCCTCCAGAGTCACACTCACTCCTTTGAGGTGCTTTTTCATGATTCGGGGGCTTATACCTGCATCGATAAGCAGTCTGGTGGAGCCTGCTTGCAGGAAATAGCTGTTTCCGCTGCTTCCCGAACCCAATGACATGAATTTTATCATTGATTTATTATTTTCAGGACAAAGGTACGGAAACAATAGCATACAGGCAAGCATTACAGCGGGCTTTTCGCTGCTTGGAATCAACGTGGGTGGATGTTTGACTCCTGATGGACTTGGCTCAGAGCTGCGTTATTTGCCCATATGGTTGGGAATCAGAAGGGTAGTCCGACAGCAAAATGAAGGCTGAAGTCACGTCCAAAGTTCGGATGGATAATGGGATAATGCCTTCGGTTGTCTGTAAAGGCAGGATTGACGGCCTTCATACCGCCATCCAGTCGAAGAATGAAATAATCAAAGTTCAGACGTACTCCCAATCCATATGCCACAGCTATCTGACGCCAGAAGGTATCTATCTTGAATTGGCCTCCAGGCTGGTCGGCATAGTTGCGCAAGGTCCATATGTTGCCTGCGTCCACAAACAGGGCTCCATGGAGTTTCCAGAACAGATGGGCTCGATATTCGGCATTAAGGTCGAGTTTGAGGTCACCCGTTTGGTTGATGAAATCTATCCTGCCGTCATTTCCCCGAAACGAACCAGGTCCCAGTTCTCTCACGCTCCATCCTCTCACGCTGTTGGCTCCGCCGCTGAAGTAGCGTTTCTCGTAGGGGAGAATGGTGGAGTTGCCATAGGGATATGCCACGCCAAGTCCGAAATGCAGGGCCAGGGAGTTTCGTTTGTCGAAGATGAAACTCTTGGAATAGTCGAAATCGCCTTTTATATATTGTGCATAGGCGATATTGAAGAAGGTATATTGCCCCATGGAATTGGTACTTGAGATACCTGTCTTCGACAGTCCATAGAGCAGGTTGCCCGATGACTCCACACCCATGCGCACGATATATCCATTAGTGCCGTAGTTGCTGCGTCCGTCCTTGATGGAGCGTGAATTGTACGTCATGTTGTAACCCCACTTCATGATGAAGAGGTTCTCATAGTTGTAGCGCAGGATGGCATTCCTGTTCTCGGGGTCATCCAGATACAGTTTGCGGAACGTGCTGCTTATCCAGGGCATGAATACGTAGTTGAGATCCAGCAGGTCCACTCTGTGCTGAAGCCGTTTGCCTGGTCTTGTCCAGCGGTATTTCCATGCGGCTGTTACCACTCTTCGGTGAAACTCAGGTCGGTCTTGGGAGTCGTACATCAGACTTACCTCACTTGTGGCCACCACTTGTCTGCGGAAATCGCGTGAGATGAAGGGGGCACGAAATCCGGGAAATGTGAATCCTGTCTCGGCGCTGTACTCGATATAGTTCTGATCCTGATAGCCGCTCAGTCCCTTGATAGCCTCAAAGGCGCCTCTCAGCTTGATGTTGAAGGTTTCTCCGCCACGGAAGACGTTGCGGTTCTGATATGAGGTGGACAGAGCTGCTCCGAAGTCTCCTGCCGAATTGGTTCCCTCAACCTCCACTCCAAAGGAGTTGCGCTTGCCTCGTGTCAATTGTATTTGTGCATCGAGGGCTGTGCTGTCGGCAGCATTGGAGAGCAGTCTGATGTTGGTGCTGAGCACGCCACCCAAGCGTATCATGCGGGCATAGGTTTCCTGAACATCCGTTTCGCGATATAGCTTTCCTGCTTCCAGGCACGAGGTCTCCGTCAACACGTTCTTTCTCAGAAAGGGTCGTCCGCTACGTGTCGTGTCCACAAGGAATTCCACCTTGTCAATCTTGTATTGGCTGTGGGGGATTGTGTCGTGCGCAGCCGTGATGTGGTAGGGGAGAATCTTCATGCGCAGGTCCACCTGATGATGTCCTATGGTGGTATCGGCTTCAAAGCGTATGTAGTCCTTGTTAAACCGGTAGTATCCGTTGTTGGCAAGTGCCGACGTTATCCTCCCGCGCTCCATGTCAAGCTCATTCAGGTCAAAGTTCATACCTTCGCTCAGACTGGGCATCGCATTCTCTTCTTGCAGGTGGCGCTTGAGCGTGGAGTCCAGAATGTCAACCTTCAGGCTGCTCACCCTGTACAGGTCACCTGGATGCACCTCATAACGCAGGCGTAAGCGATTGCGTCGTACGCGCTCGTCACGTTCCACATGAGCATTCAGATAACCCATTCCGCGCACGGCCTGCTCCATGTTGTTGCAGGTACGCCTGCTCATGGTAGAGTCATAGATTACAGGCGCTTCGCCCAATCGGCGCAGGAAACGGTTGAAGCGGCGTGTGCTGTCGGTGCCTGAGAGGCAATATACCGAGAGGGGAACGGGGATGGCTGAGAACCAACGGCTGTTGGGATGCTGGCGAACAAAGCCCTGGAGCACTTGGGTGTTGAATCCACTGGTGTCAGCAGATATGCTCACTCGCTCCAGAAGGTAAGAGCCTTCGGGAACGAAACGGTTGACGCTACATGAGACGGCCATGAGAGTTGCCGCCCCGCAGATGAGCAATTTGTAAAATCTGCGCATGGAATTCATTTGTGCAAAGGTAGTGCAAGACGAGCGTAACACAAAACATTCCTCCAAGTCTTTTTTGTGCCGAGTGGGAATTTGTGGCTGTTTTCCTGAGTCAAATGGGTCTGTTGTTGCTCATCATCACAAAAATCCCTACCTTTGTCTGCAAACAAAACGGCAAGAAGTATCAAAGGAATGATCAGCAAGGCACGCATCAAACTTATTCATGCTCTCGAGATGCGCAAGCATCGCATACGCGAGGGACTCTTTGTAGCCGAGGGGCCTCGGCTTGTGGGCGAAATGCTTCGCTCCGTATCGCCTGTGTATTTGGCAGCAACAGACGAGTGGTTTGCCTCAAACAGCCTCCCTGTTTGTGCCAAACTCGAAACTGATATGGTAAGCGAAGCTGAACTGCGCCAGGCAAGTCTCTTGCGTGCGCCCCAGCAGGTTCTGGCTCTGTTCCCTCTGCCTCATTACGAATTGGATGCTTCCCTGCCTCAGCATCAGCTTTGTCTGGCTTTGGATGGAGTGCAGGATCCTGGGAATATGGGCACCATCGTGCGCATCGCCGACTGGTTTGGTATAGGTGATGTCATCTGTTCGCATGAGACTGCCGACGTGTTCAATCCTAAAGCTGTACAGGCCACTATGGGAGCCTTGGCGCGAGTGCGGGTTCATTACACCGATTTGCCTGGATACATTCAGCAGTCGGGAGCACCCGTCTGGGGCACTTTGCTCGATGGACAGAATATCTATTCACAACCTCTGGGCCAGCATGGTCTCATCGTTATGGGCAACGAGGGTAATGGCATTTCTCCGCAGGTACGCTCGCTGGTCACTCATCGCCTGCTCATTCCTTCATGGCCGTCCGACCGACCCACCACCGACAGTCTCAATGTGGCCATTGCCACCAGTATCGTTTGTGCGGAATTTCGCAGAAGACAGCAATAGGAGCAGGAAGACCAGAAGTCCGTTGACCATCAGCAGTTCGTATCCAAACCGATAGGATGTGTGCGTACGCACGACCCAATCCAGGAGAAAACATATCAGGGGTGACGCTATGCATATCAAAGGCACGAGGCAGGCGCGGGGCTGGCGTCGTGTGAGCATACCAAAGGCAAAGAGTCCGAGCAGGGGACCATAGGTGTATCCGCACACGGTATATACGGCATCTATCACGCTGTTGCTTCCCACGGCACTCACGATGATGATGACAAGCAGCAGACAACAGGCGATGCAGAAGTGAGACACTCGCCTGAACCGCACGCTGTCAGGTCTCCGGGCAAGGTCTACGCAGAAGCAGGTGGTCAGACTGGTAAGTGCAGAGTCGGCACTGCTGAAGGCTGCTGCCACGATACCTACCGTGAAGCAAGCCATGGCAGCCTGTCCCAACAGACCACTTGAGCAAAGCATAGGCAACAGTTCATCTCCCGCCTGAGGTACGGCTATTCCCATCTGGGCACACATGAGATACAGTATTCCACCCAACATGAGAAACAGCAGATTGACAGGAACATAGAAGAGTCCGTTCAGGCACATGTTCAGGCGGCTTTGTCCAAGCGTCTTGCACGTGAGATTCTTCTGCATCATATCCTGGTCGAGTCCCGTCATCACAATGGGGATGAATATGCCACTCAGAAATTGTTTCCAGAAGTATTGTCTGCCATGAGGGTCTCCGAATTCAAATATCCTGCTCATGGGGTCGGCCCATACACGGCTGCATGCCTCGCCCAATGTCACCCCCATTCCTTGGCAAGCCTGGGTGATGATGAGTACCAGCGACACAAGTAGGACCGTGGTTTGCAGACAATCGGTCCATACAATCGTTTTGATACCGCTGTACATGGTGTAGAGCCAGATGAGCAGGAGCACCAGAGCGGCTGTGGCTACGAAGTTTACACCCATCTCGTCGAAGATAAAGCGCTGGAGGATGGTACACACCAGATAGAGGCGTATGCTGGCTCCAGCCAGTTTGCTCATGAAGAAGAAGGATGCACCGGTAAGGTAACTCGACAGTCCGAGCCGATTGTCAAGGTAGGTGTAGATGCTCGTCAGATTCATGCGGTAGTATATGGGCAGCAGGAAACATGCCACAAACACATAGCCCAGAAAGAATCCCATGCACGTCTGCAGGTATGTGAACTGTGTGCCGCCAACCATCCCCGGCACACTCACAAAGGTAACTCCGCTGATGCTGGCTCCTATCATGCCGTAGGCCACAGCCCACCAGGGCGACTGACGTCCGGCACGGAAGAAGGTGTCATTGTCACCCTTGCCTCCCACAAGCCGTCCCACAGCCAGGAGCAACAGGAAATATGCCGCAGCCAAGGCGGCCAGTAAGGTTCCACTCATAACGTTGAAATCCCCGAGGGTTGCCCCGGGGACTTGTTTTATCATTTCGTTTGTCTGTCCGTTTATTCCATTTCCAATCCCTCGGCATCACCCTCTTCGCCCTCAGGCTTTGCATCGGCTTCGGCAGCATAACTGCTGTAGAAGGTGTCATCCGCCTGATCATCCTGCTCGTCGTTGTTGGCGTCATTCTGAGCCTCATAGTCGGGCAGGGGATTGCCATCCTCATCATAACGTGTTTCCGGTATTTCGAAACGGATCTTCTCCACGGGATCCTTCTTCTTGGCAAATATAGCCTCGGTCCAGGTGCCACGTGGTATCTCCAGCACATCAAAGCCTTGTGCCACCTTTTTGGCCAGGGTACCATTGGGGGCATGGATACGGCTGGTGGGCAACTGAGTGGTGCTGATGTCAAATCCGCTTTCAATCACGTCTCTTATCTGTAGCGAGAGAGACTCCCATCCACCTCCGAAGTTACGCTCAAGCAACTCAAGCAATACGGGAGCAGAGATATGGCGGATGTTTTCGTAGCTGAGGTCAGAGATTCTTGAAATTACTTTCCTGCGGATAGCTGCCACGCCACGCTCGGGCTTACAATGGCATATCTTTACCCATCCGCCGTTTTCGTATTTCTGTACGTCTCGTGGATCTTCCTCATTATAGTGCACCACGTCAAAGGCCAGTCTGATGATGTTGAGCAACTTGTCCTCGCTGCCCGAGAAATCTTCCTCCTTGCGGTCACGCTCCCACAAGTCACCTATCTGATAGTCACTCAAGTCCCACACGTTGTTGGCATTCAAGTCCAGAATAGACTCCACCATGATGGGCTTTTTTCCTGCTTCAATATTCTCGCTCATATATTATATATAATGTATTATGTGTCGAAGTTTTCCTGTATATGAATCTTTTCGTCGGCAAAGGTAAGAAATAATCTCGCTCGTAAATGTTAAGAATACTTAAATATTTCCTCTTGAATACTTCTTCTTGGTACCAGATGATACGAAGCCAGGTTCATTCTTTGGGCATGAAAAGGAAAAAGCGTACCTTTGCAAGCACGTAAAAACGTGAAAGCATCATGCCTGCAGTACTCTATATCCATGGATTTGCCTCGGCAGGAAGTTCCGGCACGGCTTTCGTCATGCGCAACATGCTGTACACACATGGTGTGCAGGTGATAAGTCCCGATGTGCCCACCAGTCCGCTTCTGGCTCAGCAGATGCTTCGCCAGCTGGTACAGGACCTGCATCCTGCGCTTATCGTGGCCACCAGCATGGGCGCTATGTATGCCGAGCAGATACATGGAGTGCCCCGCATCCTGGTCAATCCTTCATTCCATATGGCACGCCTCCTTACGTTCCGGGGCATGGGACGGATGGAGTTTCGCAACAAGAGAGAAGATGGTGCCAAGGATTTCAAGGTGGACAAGGTCATGATACAGGAGTTCAAGCAGGTGGAGAAGGATTCCTTCCAGGGTATCACTCCTCAGGAAAAGGAACTCGTGTGGGGACTGTTCGGCACCCAGGACAAGCAGGTCAACTGTCAGGCAGAATTCCGCAAGCATTACGGACCCATGCAAATGCGCCTCTTTGATGGAGGACATTATCTCAACGACCATGTTCTCAGCCGCGAGGTGATGCCTGTTGTCACGAATCTGCTCGGACTGTAGCAGTACGGCATAGAACCGAAGCAGAGGGGAAGCAGGAGGATGAGGATTATTTAGAAAACAGAGAAATTTAAGATACGGATAAGATATGTTTGAGAATCTGAGTGAACGCCTCGAAAGGTCGTTCAAGATACTGAAAGGTGAAGGCAAAATCACCGAGATCAATGTGGCAGAGACGCTCAAGGACGTGCGCCGAGCCCTTCTGGATGCCGACGTAAACTATAAGGTGGCCAAGACGTTCACCGATACGGTAAAGCAGAAGGCACTGGGACAGAATGTGCTCACAGCCATCAAGCCACAGCAGTTGATGGTCAAGATTGTGCATGACGAGCTTGCTCTCCTCATGGGAGGTGAGACCACCGACATGAGTCTCAAGGGACATCCTGCCATCATCCTCATGGCAGGACTCAATGGAGCCGGTAAGACCACCATGAGTGGCAAACTGGCCAAGATGCTGAAAGAGAAGAAGCAGATGAATCCTTTGCTGGCTGCCTGTGATACTTTCCGTCCTGCCGCCATGGAGCAGTTGCGTGTCTTGGGTGAGCAGATAGGAGTACCTGTACACATCGAAGCAGATGCCAAGGATCCCGTGCCTGTGGCACTCAATGCCATTCAGGAAGCAAAGGCCAAGGGACACGATGTGCTCATCATCGATACGGCTGGCCGTCAGGCAGTAGACGAGGAACTCATGCAGCAGATCAAGCAGATCAAGGATGCCACACAACCAGGCGAGATACTCTTTGTGGTGGATGCAATGACGGGTCAGGATGCCGTGGTTGCTGCCAAGGAGTTCAATGACCGGCTTGACTATACTGGCGTTGTGCTTACCAAACTGGATGGAGACACACGCGGAGGTGCTGCTTTGAGCATTCGCTCTGTGGTCAACAAGCCCATCAAGTTTGTGGGAACGGGTGAGAAACTGGAGGCAATCGATCCTTTCCATCCCAGCCGTATGGCCGATCGTATCCTCGGTATGGGTGATATCGTATCCTTGGTAGAACGTGCTCAGGAACAGTTCGACGAGGAGGAGGCAAGGCGCTTGCAGAAGAAGATTCAGAAGAACCAGTTCGACTTCAACGACTTCTACAATCAGATTCAGCAAATCAAGAAGATGGGCAACCTGAAGGACCTCGCCAGTATGATACCGGGAGTGGGCAAGGCCATCAAGGATGTGGATATCGACGACAACGCATTCAAGAGTATCGAAGCCATTATCCTGAGCATGACTCCTGCCGAGCGTACCAAGCCCGAACTGCTCAATACCAGCCGAAGAAACCGTATCGCCAAGGGTTCGGGAACAAGCATACAGGAGGTCAACAGACTCATCAAGCAGTTCGATCAGACACGCAAGATGATGAAGCTTGTGACCAACAACAGCAAGATGGCACAGATGGCCCAGATGATGAAGGGCCGCATGCCAGGAATGTAACAACAGATGTTTATCAACAAGCGGAGACAATATATGGAACTCATCGACGGAAAAGCCACGGCAGCTGCCATTAAAGCCGAGATTAGGCAGGAAGTGGAGCAGAGACTTGCACAGGGAATGCGCCGTCCTCATTTGGCAGCCATCCTTGTGGGACATGACGGAGGTAGCGAAACCTATGTAAAGAACAAGGTTCTGGCATGTGAGGCTTGCGGATTTGAGAGCACACTCAAGAGGTTTGAGGAAGATATCACCGAGGAGCAGCTTCTGGCCGAGATAGATTCCCTGAACCGGAACCCCGAGGTGGATGGCTTCATCGTGCAACTGCCTCTTCCCAAGCACATCAGCGAACAGAAGGTCATCGAGGCCATTGATTACAGAAAGGATGTCGACGGCTTCCATCCTATCAATGTGGGACGTATGGCCATCGGCCTTCCTGCTTTCATCAGCGCCACTCCACGAGGCATCCTGGAGTTGCTCCGCCGTTATCATGTACCTACTCAGGGACGCAAGTGTGTCATTCTGGGACGAAGCAATATCGTGGGTAAACCCATGGCACAGCTCATGATGCAGAAGTCCTATGGAGACAGTACCGTGACGGTATGTCACAGTCACTCAGCCAATCTGAAGGAAGAGTGCCTGCAGGCAGACATCATCATCGCAGCCATAGGACGTCCGGGCTTCCTTACAGCCGACATGGTAAAGCCGGGTGCAGCTGTGATTGACGTTGGTACCACACGTGTTCCCGATGCATCACGCAAGAGTGGATTCCGTCTCTCAGGAGATGTTGACTTTGATCATGTGGCTCCTCTCTGTTCGTTCATCTCACCCGTACCTGGTGGGGTAGGGCCCATGACCATCTGCATGCTTATGCTCAACACCTTGGCAGCAGCCAAGCATGAGTATTATGACTGATACCTCTCCTGGCACCGTTTCTCAGGAAGTGTCATCGGTCAGGGCAGGCAATCTCACGCTGATTATCCACAACCCTGCTGCAGACATGCTCCTCAGAAGTAAATCCAACAAAAAAGAGCAAAAAAACACAGCTTTTCTTGCATAGTCGGATTATTTGGTCTACCTTTGCACTCGCAATCGAACGGGATAGGATATTTCCTTCCATTTAAGAGCGCTTAGATGGTGACTATAGTTCAGTTGGTTAGAGCGTCAGATTGTGGTTCTGAATGTCGTGGGTTCGAGTCCCACTAGTCACCCCAAGGAAGAGGCTGTATCGGATGAAGCATCACGATACAGCCTCTTTCCTTTCCCACCCACATCGGTCATCAGATTCCGGGTCAGTAGAAAATCGGCTCAGTAGAAAATTAGTGGGGAATTATAGAATCAGTCCTCTGGCGTACTGCCCTCCAGGCAGATACTTATGTGTTTGGGTTTATCCGGGCACATCT
>JBJFDX010000079.1:0-10227 GCA_051890235.1 Bacteroidaceae bacterium
CCAGTTTCTCGGCCAGGGACACGTAATCCATATTCTCCACCAATGCTATGGTCTTTCTGACTCCCATACGCTTGGCAGCCAGGCAGGCCAGAATGTTTGTTTCTGTGTAAGGCGTGAGAGCGGCAAAGGCTTGCATGTCACGCAGTCCTTCTTCAGCCAGCATGCCTGTGTCTCTGCCATCACCTTGAATGATGCTCACATCGGGATCATCCAGCATATCGGCAAACTGTCGGCATCGCTCTTCATTCTGTTCAATCACTTTCACGGTTACCGAATCAGGTTTATCCTGTATCACATGAAAGGTGGTCAGTCCGCCACCCATAATCATCATGTGGCGCACCTCACCATAGTCTTCCTTGCCTGTTATCTGAAGGATATGTTGCACATGCTTGCGCAGGGTCATGAAGTATGCAATGTCTCCCAGCATCAGACTGTCATTTCCGCCTGGTATGACGGTATCCTCTCCTCGTTTGATAGCAACGATGTGGTAGGGTGTGTCGGGGCCGCAGAGTTCGCGTAAGGGTTTGTTCAGAATATGAGCCGTTTCACGCAGTTTGATACCCAGCATCACCAATGCTCCTCCGTGCACTTCCCAGTATTGTCGCACGCCAGGTCGCTTGATTCCGTCCAGAATCTCCTTTGCAGCAAGTGCCTCGGGATAGATAATGCTGTCGATACCCATCTGCTTGAAAAACTCTTCATATTCAGGTCTCATGTATTCAGCATTGTCCACTCGTGCTACTGTCTTGCGGCAGCCAAGTGCATGAGCCAACATGCAGCATGTGATGTTGCGTGTCTCCTCTGGGGTGACGCCTATGAAAAGGTCGGCATGGGGCACGCCTGCCTCTTTCAGTCCGCTGATGCTCGTGGGGGCTACGTTGAGCGTCATCAGATCGAAGTCTCCTGTATTGGCCAAATCGGCTGTACGTACGGGATCTTCATCAATGAGTATGATGTCTTGGTTCTCGCGTGAGAGCAACTCAGCCAAATGAGTCCCTACTGCTCCTGCGCCTACGATAACTATTTTCATGAGAGAGCCTTTATGATTGCTTCTTTGTCAATGCCCACCAGATGGTGCAACTCCTTCAGACTGCCATGCTCCACAAAATGGTCGGGCAGTCCTAAGCGTGTCACTTTGGGATGCATGTCATGGTCGGCAAAGTATTCCAACACGGCTGAACCCAAACCGCCTTTCAGAGCGCCATCCTCAATGGTCACTATGTGTGAGAATTTGTTTCCTACAATGTTGAGTATCTCCTCGTCAATGGGTTTCAGAAAACGCATGTCGTAGTGTGCGATGCTGCGTCCCTGCTTTTCCAGTTCGGTGATGGCTCGTTCCACTTCATTACCAATGGGACCTAAGCTCAGTATCACCATGTCGTTGCCTTCGTGTATGAGCCTTCCTTTGCCAACGGGAACCTCTTCCAGTGGACACTCCCAGTCGGTATGCTCAGCCCGTCCTCGTGGATATCTGATGACGAAGGGTCCCTTGTCGGGAAGTTGCGCGGTGTACATCAGTCTCCTGAGTTCATGCTCATCCATAGGTGATGAGATGGTGAGATTGGGGATGGGGCGCAGAGCAGAGAGGTCATATGCTCCGTGGTGTGTGGGTCCGTCTTCACCCACCAGTCCTGCACGATCCAGACAGAAGACTACGTGAAGGCGGTTTATGGCCACGTCGTGAATGATATTGTCGAAGGCTCGCTGTGAGAAGCTGGAATAAATGTTACAGAAGGGGATGAGCCCCGCGCTGGCCATGCCTCCTGAGAATGTTACGGCATGCCCTTCGGCAATGCCTACGTCGAAGGTCCTTTGGGGCATTTCCTTCATCATCTTGGTCATTCCGCAGCCTGTGGCCATGGCAGGTGTGACGGCCACAATCTGGTTGTTCATCTGTGCCAGTTCTGTAAGTGTTTGCCCGAACACATCTTGATACTTAGGTGGCAGACCGCTGGTGTCAGATTGCAGGCATTCTCCTGTCTCGGGGTCATATCTTCCCGGAGCATGGTAGAGTGTGGGATTCTGTTCTGCTGGTTCAAATCCTTTCCCCTTCACGGTGTGGATGTGCAGCAGTTTGGGTCCCTTCATGTCCTTTATCAGGGCAAGGGTGTTTACCAGTTCGATGACGTCATGTCCGTCACTTGGGCCGAAGTACCTGATGTTCATTCCCTCGAAGATGTTCTGCTGGTCGGTAAGCAGGGACTTCAGAGAATTGTTGAATCGGAGCACTCTCTGCCTGCCTCTTTCGGTGAGCACTCCCCATTTGATCATCTTCTGTGAGATGCGGAAGCGTAGCCAGTTGTATAGGTGGCTTGTGTGCAGATGGTGCAGATAGTTTTTCATGCCTCCCACGCTGCTGTCGATGCTCATGTTGTTGTCGTTCAATATGATGAGCAGGTCATTGGGTGTCTCGCTGGCATTATTGAGCCCTTCGTAGGCAAGACCTCCACTCATACTTCCATCGCCTATTACAGCCACTACGTGTCTGCCCTTCAGTCCTGTTTGCTGGTCGGCAACAGCCATTCCCAAGGCTGCTGAGATGCTGTTGGAAGCATGTCCACAGGCAAAGGTGTCATATTCGCTTTCCTCTGGTGATGGGAATGGTCGCAATCCGTGGAAATGTCGGTAGGTGCTGAAGGCATCCATGCGTCCTGTCAGCATCTTATGCCCGGCTGCCTGATGTCCCACGTCCCACACTATGCGGTCATATGGGGTATCAAACACGTAGTGCAGTGCAACGGTCAGTTCCACTACACCCAAGCTGCTGGCAAAGTGTCCAGGGTTGTCTGCCAATGAGTGTATGATGGCTTGGCGAAGTTCCTGACACACTTGTGGCAGAGCCTCACGGGGCAACTTGCGCAGGTCTGCAGGTAGTTTTATGCCCTTAAGCAGTGATATAGGATCCTTTTCCAAAATAGTTCTTACATTGTGTGGAGTGCAAAGTTATGCAAATTCGCTGAGGGTACAAAGTGCTTTTTGCAAAATCGCTTGTTGCCCCTTTTCTTCACGGGAAAATTTTCTTCCGAATCTGTCAGGAGATTCCCCGCCTGTTTCGTCTGTCTGTGTGCCGGTTTCCTGTCCTTGACAGTTCCTTTAGGAAATCTTACCCCAGTCCTGTCGGTCAGGATATTCCAGGTCCAGTTCTCTGCGCAGAATCTGTCCCATGGGTGAGGCCAGCTCCGGATCAGCTGTGAGTATCTGGTTGGCCGCATCTCTTGCCCATTGGACAAGTATTCCATCCTTGGCAAGATTGGAGAGACGCAGGTGCAGTCCGTCACCACTCTGCTGGGTTCCTTCCAGGTCTCCTGGTCCGCGCAGTTTCAAGTCTTCTTCTGCTATCTGGAATCCATCTGTGGTGTCTGTCATCACTTGCATGCGCCGACGGACATCGGTTCCTGCCGTATTGCTGGTCACCAGTATGCACCATGACTGATTGCCTCCTCGTCCCACACGCCCTCGTAGTTGATGCAGCTGCGACAAGCCAAAGCGTTCGGCATTGAAGACAACCATCACGGTGGCGCGAGGCACGTTGACTCCCACCTCGATGACTGTGGTTGCCACCAGTATCTGTGTTTCTCCTTGTGTGAAGAGGCGCATCTGTTCTTCTTTCTCGGTGGCCTTCATGCGTCCGTGTATCATGCCTATACGATAGTTGGGGAACACTTTTTTCAGCGTCTCGAACTCATTCTCAACGTTTCGCAGAGCCATCTTGTCACTCTCTTTCACTAAAGGGAAGACAAAGTAGGCCTGACTGCCAACTTCTATCTGTGTGCTTACGGCCTGGTAGAGTCTGGCCAGGTCGGAGTCGGGGATGTGCAGGGTACGTATAGGTTTGCGTCCAGGAGGGAGTTGATCAATGACAGACACATCCAGGTCTCCATAGAGTGTCATGGCCAGAGTACGTGGGATGGGGGTGGCGGTCATCACCAGGATGTGTGGAGCAATGGTGTTCTTGGCCCATAGTCTGGCGCGTTGGGCCACGCCGAAGCGATGTTGCTCATCGATGACGGCCAGTCCTAAACTGTGGAATTGTACGCTATCCTCGATGATGGCATGTGTTCCCACCAGAATATGTACCGATCCGTCAGCCAGCCCGTTCAGTATCTCCTGTCTTTTCTTTCCTTTTACATTGCCTGTGAGCAGTTCGACTCTGATGGGCAGATTTCCCAATAGGGAACGGAAAGATGCCAGATGCTGCTCAGCCAGAATCTCGGTGGGTGCCATGATGCATGCCTGATGTCCGTTGTCTGCAGCCAGCAGCATCACCATGAGCGCTACCAAGGTCTTTCCGCTTCCTACGTCTCCCTGCAGCAGTCTGTTCATCTGTCTGCCACGCTTCATGTCGGCATGAATCTCGCGTATGACTCGCTTCTGTGCATCGGTGAGACTGAAGGGAAGGCATTCGGAATAGAATCTGTGAAAGAGATTCCCTACATGCAGAAAGGTGTGTCCTATTCTGGATTTCTGTCGTTGACGTGTGTATAACTGAATGCTGAGCTGTATGAAGAACAGTTCGTCAAACTTCAGTCGGGTCATGGCGCGTGACAGCTGTTCTGCCGACTGAGGATAGTGAGCGGCACGCAGTGCTTCGTCAAGGGACATGAGACCCAGCTGACTTCGCAATGCCTCGGGTAGCGTTTCGGGTATGGGCTCTTTCAGCAGGTTGAGCAATTTGTCGGTATACTGCTCCATGCTGCGTGAGGTGAGCCCCTGTCGGCGCATCTTTTCCGTTACGGAGTAGTAGGGTTGCATCCTCATGCGGTTGAGTGAGAGGGATTCTGCAGGGTCTACATCGGGATGTGCTATGTTGATGCGCCCGTTGAAGGCATTCGGTCGGCCGAAGACAATGTAGTCGCGGTCCAGTTTCAGCGTGGATGTCACATACCGTATGCCCTGAAACCATACCAAATCCACAAAGCCCTCTCCATCGGAGAAGTGTGCAATGAGTCTTGCTTTTCGTCCCTCGCCCACCTGTTCCATGCTCACAATACGTCCCCGTATCTGCACGAAGGGCATGTCTGCAGTCAGTTCGCTGATGCTGTACAGACGACTTCTGTCGGTATGCTTATAGGGAAAGCAGTAGAGCAGGTCATGCCACGAGTGTATGTTCAGCTCTTCCTCAAGCAGGGCTGAACGCCGAGGACCGATACCTGGCAGATAGGTGAGTTCCGTTTGTCTGAGATTCTGCATGTCTCCTGTTTATTCTGCCTCCATGATTCCGCGTGCCAGAATCAGGTCGGCAGGCGTGGTCAGTTTGATGTTCTCTCTGTTTCCTTCCACCAGAGAGATTTTTATGCCCTGAGCCTCCACCACCGAGGCATCGTCAGTGAAGTGCTCTGTGTAGGGCTGTTTGTAGCAAAGACGAAGGGTGTCTAAGGCAAACACCTGTGGAGTTTGTACCAATCTGTAGTTCTCGCGAGGCACGGTGATGCTTCCTCCCTCTGGTGTGAGTTGTCTCACCGTCTCCACCACAGGTATCACGGGTACAGCTGTTCCGCTTCGTGCAGCCTCGTCATAACATCGCATCAGGGTTTCCCTGGATACGAAAGGTCGCACTCCGTCGTGTATTCCCACCAATGCCTCTTTGGTATCTGCCGGTATGGCCGAGAGTCCGTTGAGTACGGAATGGAAGCGTGTCCTGCCACCTGAGGTGACTTGACATCTGTGGGCATATCCATGTTTGCGGCACAGCTCATGCCAGTATTCGTGTTGCCCTTGGGGGAGCACGATGATGATGTGCATGTCGGGGTACACCTCCAGGAAACGGTCTATGGTGTGCATCAGCACAGGTTTCCCGTTGAGAGGCAGAAACTGCTTGGGTATGTCTCCTCCCATGCGCAGTCCTTGTCCGCCTGCCACCAATATCGCAAACCGTTCCATTTAGGGTATCAGTTGTGAATAGAGCATTCCGTCGCGTAAGGGAAGTGTAGCCTCCTGATCTTTGAGGTACTCCACCAGGGCATATCCAAACTCAAAGGCAGCAGCGGGGCCTTTGCCTGTGATGATATGACCATCCACCTCCACCATTTTGCCTGTGCAGGTGGCTCCTTCCAGTTCGGGTTCCACTCCAGGGTAGCAGGTTGCCTTTTTCCCCTTGAGCAGTCCCAGATGACCCAATACAAGGGGTGCAGCACAGATGGCAGCTATACCTTTACCGCTCTCGGCTTGCTTCTTGAGTTGCTGGCGCAGAATCTCGCATGCATCCAGATTGGTCGACCCTGGCAGTCCGCCTGGCAATACCATGAGTTCCACCTGGCTGAAGTCCACCTGGTCGATGGTCATGTCGGCTTGTATGGTAACGTTGTGCGCCCCTGCCACCATAGGGCTTTCATAAATGGAAACGGTGCGAACATCCAGTCCGGAACGACGCATGATGTCAACGGGAGCGATGGCCTCAATCTCCTCAAAACCTGTAGCAAGAAAGACTGTAATCATATACCTTATATATTATAGTACTTAGTAATATTCGGATGTACCTGCCACAAAGTTAGAAAATATTCATTAACTTTGCTCCTCCAAGCGATAGATAAATATGGAGAAAACGATAAAGGTGGCTCTCTTTGGAAGCCTCTCCGACTCTTCCAAGGTCGTTCTTGCACAGAAATTGCTGAATGTGCTGGAGCGTAAAGAGGCTGGTGTGGCCATTGAGCAGACCTTCTATGAGAGTCTGACTAATCAGTATGGAGTCAGCCTGCCCTCTTCGACTTGCCTGCTGGAGGAACATTTTCATGCCGACTTAGCCATAAGTATGGGTGGCGATGGTACTTTCCTTACAGCCGCAAAGCGTGTTGGTGCGTCAGGAACACCCATTTTGGGTATCAATGTGGGACGTTTGGGCTTCCTTGCTGATTTCTCTCCGCAGGATATTGATGAGGCCATAGGGATGGCTCTCCGTGGAGAACTGCATGCAGAACCGCGTGCAGTTCTCAGCGTGGAATTCTCGTCAGGCGAGCCTTTTGACTATCCTTTTGCTCTAAATGAGGTGGCAGTCCTCAAGCGTGACGTGAGTAGCATGATCAGTATCAGAGTAGAAATCAATGGCGAATATCTCACGACCTATCAGGCTGACGGGCTCATCATCAATACACCCACTGGTAGCACAGGTTATGCTCTGAGTGTAGGCGGACCTGTCATGACGCCACAGAGCAATATCCTGGGGCTTGTTCCTGTAGCTCCTCACAGCTTGAGTGCTCGTCCTCTCACCTTAAGTGGTGATGCATGTGTGACCCTTACGGTGGAGAGCCGCAATCATAATTTTCTGGTGGCTATCGACGGACGCAGTCAGGCTTGTGCGGAGGATGTGCGCCTCAGAGTGCGAAAGGCTGATTACCAGATACAGGTGCTGAAGCGTCCCGGAGGTTCCTTCTTCCGAACTCTGAGAGAGAAACTGATGTGGGGAAGTGATACCCGGGCTCATGAATCCTAAGTATAACGAATGATTATGAGGAAACCAGACAGAAGGTTGCTGGGATGGATATGGAGCACTTCTCGCGGACTGCGTCTGCAGGCTGTGCTCAACGCCTTGACCGGAGTGGTGGGCGTGGCTCTTGACTTTTCCTTCATTTATGCATCCAAGTGGGCTATCGACATTGCCACAGGTAGGGCACATTCTCCCCTCTGGTGGGCTGCCGTCCTGCTGGCTTTTCTCATGAGCCTGCAGATAGCACGCGGATATGCCAGCCGATGGATAGCTGCCATCTTGGGTGTTCGCTCACAGGCCATTCTGCAGATGAGGCTGTTCACTCATCTGATGAACAGTCAGTGGATGGGACGTGATAGACGCCATAGCGGCGATGTGCTCAACCGTTTGGAGCGTGATGTGTACGATGTGGCTGATACCATCACCGAGACCATCCCATCTGCGCTGAGCGTGGTGGTGCGTCTGGTGGGCGCTTTCTTCTTTCTCTGCACCATGAATGTCCGGGTGGCTCTGCTCCTGCTGGTTGTGGCTCCTCTGTTTATTCTCCTCAGCAGGCTCTATGTCAGGCGTATGCGTACCCTTACCCGAGAGATACGTGATACCGACAGCCGCATTCAGAGTGTGGTGCAGGAGAGTATCCAGTACAATATGGTACTCAAGACTCTGGAACGATGCGGTACCATGGCTTCGCGACTCGGAGATATGCAGCATCGGCTCCAGGGACAAGTGCGCAGGCGTACGGTCTTCAGCAGCACCTCCTCAGCATTGGTGAGTGTGGGCTTCGGAATGGGTTATCTGGTGGCTTTCGTTTCTTGCACTTATCAACTGCAGAATGGTCTCATCACCTATGGTATGATGGCTGCCTTCCTCCAATTGGTGGGACAGGTGCAGGGGCCTTTCCGTGAAATACTGAGATACGTGCCCGCCTTTGTCAGTTGTATCACAGCCAGCGAGCGACTGATGGAATTGCAGGATACACCCACGGAGGAGCAGGGAGAACCCTTGAGGATGCAGAGCCCCTGTGGTGTTAGACTTACCGATGTGACCTGCGCTTATGCTGAGGAACAGAAGAACGTGCTCCAGAACTTTTCCTACGACTTTCCTCCAGGTAGCGTAACAGCAGTTTTGGGTGAGACTGGTGCAGGCAAGACCACTCTTGTCAGGCTTATCCTGGCGCTCGTGCGTCCCCTGCAGGGCAGAGTGGAACTCTATGATGATGCTTCCTCTGTGGATGTCTCTCCCCTCACACGCACCAATCTGGTGTATGTTCCTCAGGGAAATACCTTACTCAGTGGAACCATCAGGGACAATCTGCTCTTAGGCAATCCTCATGCCACCGACGTTCAGATGCAGGAAGTGCTGCATATGGCTTGTGCAGACTTTGTTACAGAACTTCCTCTGGGACTTGATACTCCCTGTGGGGAACTTGGCGCAGGGCTTAGCGAAGGTCAGGCGCAGCGAATAGCCATTGCCAGAGCTTTGTTGCGTACGGGTAGCGTGCTTCTGCTCGATGAGGCTACGAGTGCGTTGGATATGGAGACCGAACGCCAGTTGCTGCAGAACCTGCGTCTGCAGCATGGTTCCCGTACTGTCATCTGTGTGACACATCGTCTGGCTGTTGTGGAGCATTGCACTCAGGTGCTTCGCCTGGAACGACTTGCATAGAATCATAATCTCATTCAGAACCTCCTTCCTACCCCTTGTTACGGGTTCTTTTATGACTCTTGTTTTTGGGGGACGGACGTCTACTCCCAGGTACAGGGCAGGGCACTCAGTTGGGTAAGCAAGGTCTTTGCCAACCGGCGATGCCCTTCGCTATTGGGATGTAACTGATCTGTCTCTTCGTTGCAGAAATATTGCCTGTGAGAGGGCATCGTAGGTAGAAGACCGCTCAGAGCATAGATGTCAATGACGGGCACGGCCCACACATGTGCGGCCTCCAATATGACATCCACATAGTGATCGATATATAGGCCTTGCTCATTCTGATAGTCCTCACTTGGCTGACGATTCCCCTTGCCAAAGAAGGCATATCCACGATGCAGGGGAGTGAGCAAGATGATCTGTTTGGTTGGGTAGAGCTCCTTCAGATGTTTCATGGCCATATTGATCCTGCCTCGTAGTGTCCCTTGATCCATACTGAGAGTTCGGTGCAGGCGTACGTCCTCAAATTCGGCTCCTCCCTTGCCCCTTTGCACATGCTCAGGTTTCTCGGTGAACCAGTTTCCCAAGGGTAAATCTCCGTTATAATCGTTGGTCCCCAGAAAGACGATGATGGCATCCACGTCCTGTCCCACCTCTTTGTGCAACTTATCGGAAAGACCAATGGCGTGCGTCCAGTCATATCCGCTTACGGCATATACCAGGGGAGTGCTCTGGAGCCAGTCGGAGAGGAACTGCCAGTAGTGGGTTACCTGTCCGCCACCTTGGTTGGGGTCTGTGACGGAGTCCCCTATGTAGGCAATGCGTTTGCCGTGCCAGGGATGAGTGGCATAGGTGTCGGTCTGTTTCTTTTCTCCTTTAGCCTGCAGGGTGTACGTGTATGAACCCATCAGTAGCAAGGTACACAGAATGATTGTTCTCATATTGTTTAGATGATTGGTTGTTACTGTTTCTGTTCCATTACAAAGGTAGAGACTTTTTATGGAAATATCAGGATGCTCAGCATGTTTATCAGTTATTCTAAGGTCAAAATGGTTTGCAGATACAGTGCTGATCTTTTTAAAATTCTCGAACATGGCAAATCAATCGTTTTTTTATAGTTCGTACAAATCGTCCAGTTGTATTTCAGATTGAACGTCACCCCA
>JBJFDX010000080.1:0-2770 GCA_051890235.1 Bacteroidaceae bacterium
AACTGCCCTGCGAAATCTCTTTCGTGAAACTCGCATCGTACCAGGGAACCCAGACAACTGGCGCCATACGTGAACTCATAGGACTCAACATCGATATTACAGACCGACCGGTCATCGTGGTGGAGGACATCGTGGACACAGGTGTCACCATGGCTCACATGTTGGAAACGCTGAGCAAACAGAACCCCAGCAGCATAGAGGTGTGCACACTGTTGCTCAAGCCTGGCAAACTGGAGGCTAAGCTCGACATACGCTACTGTTGTATGGAGATTCCCAATGACTTCATCGTGGGCTACGGCCTCGACTATGATGGATTTGGCCGAAACACACGGGATATCTACACCCTGTGTGACTAAGCACATGTCATGTTCACATCAGGCTATGGAAAGATAGGACCAAAGGATTTCAGGATACAAACAACAAACAAACATAAAGGCAAACAGATTATGAAGAACATCATCATCTTCGGTGCACCCGGTTCGGGAAAAGGCACCTATAGCGATTTGATTGTAGAGAAGTACGGCATGGGCCACATCAGCACAGGTGATGTGCTGCGTGCTCAGATCAAAGCAGAGACAGAACTGGGCAAGCTGGCACAGGGCTACATCAGCAACGGGCAGCTGATTCCCGACGAACTGATGATAGACATCCTGGCTAAGACCTACGATGAGATGCCTGCCGGTAAAGGTGTAATATTTGACGGATTCCCCCGCACGATTGCTCAGGCCGAGGCATTGAAGAAGATGCTGGCCGAGCGTGGACACGATATGGGAGTGATGATAGAACTCGTTGTGGAGGAGGATATCCTGATGGCCAGACTGCTCAACCGCGCCAAGGAACAAGGACGTGCCGACGACAACGAGGAGACCATACGCAAGCGTTTCCAAGTGTACCACAGCCAGACTGCGCCACTGGCAGAATGGTTTGAGAAGGAAGGCATGCGCCATACATTCCGTTGGGCTGAGCATCCCTCTAAGGAGGAGATGGTGGCCACCATCTTTGCATTCCTTGACCAACAGAGCTAATGGCGGAATCAAACTTCGTTGACTATGTGAAGATATGCTGCCGCTCGGGTAAGGGCGGCAGAGGCTCCATGCACATGCACAGAGCCAAGTATATCCCTAATGGAGGACCCGACGGAGGTGACGGAGGGCGAGGAGGACATGTGTACCTGCGTGCCAACCATAACTATTGGACTCTGCTCCACCTGCGTTATGAGCGCCACGTCTTTGCTGGACATGGCGGCAATGGCGGGCAGAGCAGAAGCACTGGGGCTAAAGGAGAGGACAGATACATTGACGTACCCTGCGGCACGGTGGCCTACAATGCCGAGACTGGGGAATATATCTGTGACGTGACCGAAGACGGACAGGTGGTGATGCTGCTCAGAGGCGGACGAGGAGGACTAGGCAACTGGAACTTCCGCACCTCCACTAATCAGGCACCCCGCTTCGCACAGCCAGGAGAGCCCATGCAGGAGATGACGGTGGTGTTGGAACTGAAGCTCTTGGCCGACGTAGGTCTGGTGGGATTTCCCAATGCAGGCAAAAGTACACTGTTGAGCGCTCTCTCCAGTGCACGTCCGAAGATAGCCAACTACCCTTTCACCACCATGGAACCTTCGCTGGGCATTGTCTCCTATCGCGACAATCAGTCGTTCGTGATGGCAGACATCCCTGGCATCATAGAGGGAGCCTCTGAGGGAAGAGGGCTTGGACTGAGATTCCTGAGACATATAGAGCGCAACTCACTGCTCCTCTTCATGGTGCCCGGTGATACTGATTCCATCAGCAAGGAGTATGAGATTCTGCTGCGCGAGGTGAGCACCTTCAATCCCGAACTGCTTGACAAGCAACGCATTCTGGCCATCACCAAATGCGATCTGTTGGATCAGGAACTCATGGATATGCTGACCGAAGAACTGCCTCAGGACATCCCGCACGTATTCATCAGTGCTGTTGCAGGATTAGGCATCCCCCAACTCAAAGACCTGCTTTGGAAGGAACTCAACAGTGAGAGCAACAAACTGCAAGCCATCACACAGCATGAGACTTTGGTGCACAGAAACAAAGACCCTGAATGGCTAAGGAACGAACTGCAGGATGAAGGTGAGGACGAGGAGATAGAGATTCTGGACGGTGAGGACCTGATAGAGGACATCGATGACCTGGAAGACTACGAATACGAGGACGAGGATGAGTAATGTGATTGTCTACGATACCCCAGGATGGGTGACCGCCTTCTCTACGGGGAAAGACAGCGGAGTGGAGGATGTGGGGCTCAGCCTGCAGGAGTTGGCCCTGCCCCGACAGACTCACTCCGACCATATCCTGAGAGTCACACAGCCCGGAAGGCCAGAGGATACCGATGCAGTCATCACCAGCCAGCCTGGACTGTGCGTATGCGTGAAGACAGCCGATTGTATCCCCATACTGCTTTATGACAACCAAGAGCGGCAGGTGGCAGCCGTGCATGCCGGATGGCGAGGCACCGTGGCGTATATAGCAGCCAAGACTGCGACATTGATGACTCACGAGAGGAAACATCTGAATGCCATCATCGGACCGGGCATCTCCCTGCCACAGTTCGAAGTGGGCGATGAAGTCTACGAAGCCTTCCTCCAGGCAGGATTCCCCATGAGCCTTATCAGCCGGAAGTTCCCTTCGAGCCACGGAGCAGACAGATGGCACATCGACCTATGGGAGGCCAACAGATGGCAACTGCAGGAAGCAGGGGTGGACGACATCTTCATCCAAGGCATCTGCACCCT
>JBJFDX010000081.1:0-2768 GCA_051890235.1 Bacteroidaceae bacterium
AAACTCTATGATGAGAATAAGTTTGTGGAGCAGGTAAGCGAGCAGTTTTACGATGAGCAGACGGGTCACTTCCTTACCGATCGCAATATCCGTGGAGAGTGCCCCCGATGTCATGCTCCCGAAGCATATGGTGACCAGTGTGAGAAATGTGGAGCTACGCTCAGCCCTGAGGAACTTATCAATCCCTATAATGCAGAGACGGGCAATCCTCTGGTGAAGCGTTCCACCAAGCATTGGTATCTGCCTCTTGACCAGTATCAACCCTGGTTGGAGAAATGGATTCTCGAGGGGCACAAGGAGTGGAGAAGCAATGTGTACGGACAATGTAAGAGTTGGCTGGATGGCGGATTGCATCCCAGAGCTGTAACGCGCGACCTTGAGTGGGGTATTCCTGTTCCTGTGGAGGGCGCTGAGGGCAAGGTGCTTTATGTATGGTTTGATGCGCCCATTGGTTATATCAGCAACACCAAGGAACTTTGCGATGCTCAGCCTGAGCGGTTCGGTAACTGGGAGACATGGTGGAAGGATCCTGAGACCAGACTGGTGCACTTCATCGGCAAGGACAACATCGTGTTCCATTGTATCGTGTTCCCATCCATGCTCAAGGCACATGGAGATTACATTCTGCCCGACAACGTTCCCAGCAACGAGTTCCTCAATCTGGAGGGAAATAAGATAAGTACCAGCAAGAATTATGCTGTGTGGCTCAACGAATACCTGGATGAACTGCCTGGCAGACAGGACGAATTGCGCTACGTCCTTACTGCCAACGCACCCGAGACCAAGGATAACGACTTCACCTGGGCTGATTTTCAGGCACGTTGCAACAACGAACTGGTGGCTGTATATGGTAACTTTGTCAATCGCGCTCTGCAACTCACTCAGAAGTATTATGGCGGAGAGGTGCCTGCTCCCGGACTGTTTACGGAGTATGACCAGCAGACTCTTGACGAGTTCCGTGGCGTGAAGGAGAAGTTGGAGGCTTTGCTCGAGGCCTTCAAGTTCCGTGATGCACAGAAGGAGGCTATGAACCTGGCCCGAATAGGCAATAAGTACATCGCTGACAGCGAGCCTTGGAAGGTGGTGAAGACCGATCCTGAGCGTGTAAAGACAATCATCTATATCAGTCTTCAGCTGACAGCCAACCTGGCCATTGCATTCGAACCCTTCCTGCCCTTCAGTAGCGAGAAGTTGCGTGCCATGATAGATATGCCTGAGTTCAGTTGGGAGGACCTCGGAAAGACGGATCTTCTGGCTCCTGGCAAGTCTCTTCCCAAACCCGAACTGCTCTTCACAAAGGTGGAGGATGATACGATAGAGTTCCAGATGAAGAAGTTGCAGGATACCATCAAGGCTAATGAGGAGGCTGCCTATAAGGCAAAGCCAGTGAAGGATGTCGTACAGTTTGAGGACTTCCAGAAGCTTGATATCCGTGTGGGAGTTGTGAAGGCATGCGAAAAATTGAAGAAGAGCAAGAAACTCCTGCGTTTTACTCTGGATGATGGAAGCGGACAGGACCGCATCATCCTGAGTGGTATAGCTCAGTGGTATGAGCCCGAACAGCTTGTGGGCACACGTGTACTCTTCATTGCCAACCTGGCTCCTCGCAAGATAATGGGTGAAGAGAGCCATGGCATGATCCTCAGCGCAGTAAACTATGATGGTAATCTGAGTGTTACCACCACGATGGGCGAGGTCAAGGGTGGAAGTACTGTTGAGTAACATCCGGATATGGTGGGCGGACTGAAGGAGAAAGCTGCACGAGGTTTCCTGTGGGGAGGACTCAACAATGGCGCTGTTCAGTTGCTGGGCGCCTTGTTTGGCATCTTCCTGCTCCGGTTACTTTCTCCAAGTGATTATGGCAAGATAGCCATGCTTACTGTCTTTGCCAATCTGGCCAGTACATTACAGGAGAGCGGCTTTATGGCCGCTCTTTGCAATCTGAAGCAACCTACTGACAGAGATTATAATGCAGTATTCTGGTTCAATATCTTGATGGGTGGCTCGCTCTATCTGTTGCTCTACCTATGTGCTCCTCTTATTGCTGATTTCTATAATGACCCGGACTTGCTCTGGCTGAGCAGATACATGTTCCTGGGTTTCTTTATCACCAGTTTCGGAACCGTTCAGCGTGCTTGGCTTTTCCGTAATATGATGAACAAGCAGACGTGTGTCATTGCCGTGGTCAGCCTGGTGGTCTCCAATGTGGTAGGTATTCTGATGGCGTGGCTTGGATATGCCTTCTGGGGACTTGCCACGCAGAGTTTGCTCTTTGTCACTTGTATGGTGCTGATGAACTGGTATTTTTCCCCATGGCGTCCTTCCATGCATGTCGATTTGCGTCCAGCCTGGCAGATGTTTGGCTTCAGCAGTAAGCTTTTGCTTACGAATATCGTGAATACGCTCAGCAGTAATGCTTTCAGTTTTCTTCTTGGAAAGTTTTATGGAGCACACTCGGCAGGCGTATACGGGAACGCTCGCAAGTGGGACGATATGTGTTCCAGTTCCATCAATGGTATGCTTACAGGTGTGGCACAACCCGTTATGGCTCAGGTGAGTGATGATAAGGAACGCAGTCGTCAGGTGTTCCGCAAGATGCTTCGTTTCGTTTCGTTTGTTTCTTTCCCCTGTATGTTTGGCATAGGACTCATCTCCAGAGAGTTTCTCTTGATATTCACGGGTCCCAAGTGGGAGGAGAGTGCTTATCTGCTTTCCCTGTTGAGCGTTTATGGTGCAGTCTTTCCGCTTCTGACCTTGTATGGTCAGAT
>JBJFDX010000082.1:0-2748 GCA_051890235.1 Bacteroidaceae bacterium
TACAATGTTAAGTTCACTTATGTTGACGCTGAAAAGGCTAAGGGCGTAGTGACATATGACGCACATCAGTAGTACAAGCCTTTTCATAAATAGTTTGTTTGTTAAGTGAATATAAATTATCTAAGTAAAAATTTCCTTCCATTCCGGACATAGATATTCCCTGGCAGAGTGTTCTGGGCTTTCCGTCCTTCCAAGTCATAGAACCATCCGCCTTCCTCTTCCGAAGGGGCTGAAAGAGCTACTATTGGAGTCTGGAAATCCTGTTGCCACGCATAAGTAGCCGCAGACATGGAACCTTCCACGTATAGCCATCCCGACCTGCACTCTCCGGCCGAGAAAGAATTGCCCTGACTGAAGTTCTGCCGGTAAAGCACTTGTCCCTCGCCGTCCTTTATGATGATATCATCGAAGTATGCCGACTCAATTCTGCCATTGTTATGGTCCTCCCGGAATCCGATCATGCCATATTCATACTCCCCGTATCGTCTGTCTACAAGCACATCATCAATATAGAATGTGGCCATACGGCTGTTCTGGACCTCTATCTTTAACTTAAAAGTCTTTCCCACCTGGGGAGTCACGAGAGATGAGATACCGAAGTCTGCCAAGACTGTGACTCCTCCTCCACTCAGCCACTGATGGGGACGCAGGCGTGGATTTCCCTCTTCCTCCAGATTGACCTGCATCATGTAATAGTTATTCTTGTCCTTGGCGGCATAACAGATTCCAGCTGAGAGTTGATTAACTCGAACTTTCATCTCTATAGTATAGTTCATACCCTGGTGCTCATCCTTATGCTCCCATTCGCTGATGTCCCCTTCCAAGGCCTGCTCCTCAATGAGGAAATAGCACTCCGACGGATAGAGAGTCAAATCCAGATATGTTCTTCCATTCTCATGGCGCAGTTCGGCTCTATCCATGCTTCCTGTCTTGGGATTGAGCAGATAGCCACTTTGAATATTCTCACGCAGTGAAAGGGTGTTGGAAGTCATGTTGCCGTCGATATTGCCAAAGAGATATATGTGGTGTCCCCCTATCTTCTTATGTATGTAGTTGAACGAATGTGCTCCGCCACTGATGAGTACATCAGCCCTGTCATTGCCTGCACTCAGGGCTTGCTCCAGATTTTCCTTGGTGGGGTCGGTTACCAGGACTGCCTTGCCATCCCTCGAATTGAGCATAGTACTTACAATATTCTGTATCTCTTCATTCGTAGCATCTGAATCGGCCGTCAGCGAAGGAGTCTGGGTGGTGAAGACAACCTGTACTCCTTGCTGCCAAGCCTGCTGGATTTTCCTCAGATTACTGATGGAGATAACCTTCACGCTTGGCAGGATGATGGTATGGAAATGTTCTGTATTGATAAGATTATTCATGGTAAGCCCTCCCTGCTCCACCCGGCATCGGTCATCCAGTACTTCAGGATGGATATAAGTGAAATCCCGACCTATCTCATCGGTCAGCATTCGCGACACCTGATCATAGTCCAATCCATCTATCTCCACGCCTCCATGATAATATCCTTTGGGACCATCCAGATAGGTTCCGCCCATAAGTGTCTGTACGGGATAAAGTACGGCAATGTCTGCCACATGCTGTCCGGGGCGGCATAAGATATATTTCATACGTGCCAGGAAAGTATTGAATGACCTCAGTCTACTGTTGTAGGCAGGATTTCTCCATGAGAGTTCAGGTTGGAAAGTGACATCCCCAGTATTGTACCACACAGCATGAGGAATCAGATTGTTGACACCCTTGGTAAACTGCTCTATGGCCACCTGATACATATAGTCCACAGAAATGTTGCCCATGGCACCGTAGGTTTCGCTCATCACCTCGGTATGGTCCCAGTTGTTGGCCGACGAGGACACCACCTTGTAGATATTCTCTGTAGGCTGGGCTCCTCCTATGCGGTCTATGCCGGGTGATTGCATATACTTGCCATCCAGCATCAGGTCGCCTGACACACAGGTGGTATTGAGAATCTCTTCCTGATCCTGATGTCCTGTAGAGATGATTCCATGAGCCTCAGCCCACTCTGCCAGGGTCTTCATGAATCCCTCTGCATAAAGAGTGGCTCTGGTACTGAAGAGCTGGTTACGTGCAACTGCCGTGTAATCACCTATGCTGTACCACAGGGCAGGATAGAGGCTATCAGGAGCAAAACCGTACATCTGCTCGAAACGTTTGTTGAAGCCTTCTGTCCACATACGTCCATTTCCCCTATAGGTAGTAGGTTCGTCAAAAAAGGTACTGGTGATGACGGTACCAAAGGCATCGGGAAAATGCCTGTAATACTGCTCATGGGTATCCTCGATAAAGAGTTTCACAGCCTCGGGGTTCATGTAATCCACGTTTGGGTCGCCCGACTCCACGCAACAGAAGACCATCACCTTCCAGGGACCATAGCCCAAAGGTGGTGTCCACACAAGTTCATTATTTGAAATGTACGCGCGTAGGCTTACCGAAGTCTCCTTCATGGCACTGTAGCCGGCAACGGCCATCACTTCTCCGGAGATGGTACTGAGATCCAGGGTGAATTTCTTGAGGGGATATGCCGTATATTCTGTCTTGTCCAGCTGTTTGACGGTCATCCCGGGATGGTTATTCTTGAAGCGTGAGACGCCATTACCGTTGATACAACCCATACTGCCGCTGGGAAAACCATATTCGTCATACAGAGATAGCTGTGCGCCCTTCTCCCTTGCCTTCTCCCCTATCCTACCATACAGATGGAAATACTCCTCA
>JBJFDX010000083.1:0-2746 GCA_051890235.1 Bacteroidaceae bacterium
CCTGACTTCTCAAGGTAATGATACAAATCTAACAAAAAAGAAACACCCAGGACAGAAGTCATCACTCCTTGTCCTGGGCAGTCTATCTCAAAAGCTTGCATCTGCAAGCCTACTGCACATTCACGCCGTGAGCAGTTCCACCAGTTTATCAATAGCTGCGGGAAGGCCTTCCACATTACGACCGCCCGCAGTAGCAAAGTGAGGCTGACCTCCTCCACCTCCCTGAATAAGTTTAGCTGCCTCTCGGATATTCTTACCCACATGCACCCCAGCAGCCACAGCACTATCAGATGCAGCTGCCGTCAGCAAAGGTTTGCCCTCATTCTCGGAACCAAGCACAACAATGCTGTTAGGCAACTCGGCACGTATCTGAAAAGCCATATCCTTAACAAACTCAGCAGGCAAGGCTACAAATCCTTTCACAACTGTCAGCCCGTTGACATCCTTGGCCTTTTCGATAAGCTGTTTCTTGATGCGTGCGGCATTCTCTCTCATCAGGTCGCTCAGTTGTCCATGCAACTCGCTATTCTCAGCCAAAGTCTTCTGAACAGCCGCTTTCAAGTCGGGAGCATTATTGAAGATTGAACGCAAATCGGCCGCTGTGTCAATCATGCTATAGAGCAGATTCTCCACCTGTTCTCCGGTAATAGCCTCCACACGACGCACGCCAGCAGCCACACTGCTCTCACTCAATATCTTGAACATGCCCAAACGACCTGTACTGGAAGCATGACAACCTCCACAGAACTCCACACTCTGTCCAAACTGAACCACACGTACCTTATCACCATATTTCTCTCCAAAAAGGGCAATAGCACCCAACTTCTTGGCTTCGTCGACAGGCATGTCACGATGGTCCTGCAAGGGGATATCCTCACGAATGCGTGCGTTGACAATCTGTTCCACCTTGCGCAACTCCTCTGCAGTAACCTTCTGGAAATGTGAAAAATCGAAGCGCAGTCCTTCTGATGTCACCAACGAACCTTTCTGTTCTACATGTTCACCAAGCACTTCACGCAAAGCCTGATCAAGCAGATGAGTGCAGGTATGATTAGCCTCGCTGGCATGACGAAGATCTGTATCTACACAAGCCATAAAGGGAGCCATGGGATCTTGAGGAACCTGTTTGGTGATGTGTACAGGAAGCCCATTCTCTCGCTTGGTATCAATGACCTCGATGGTCTCATTTTCACTCACGAGCACACCACGGTCACCCACCTGACCTCCCATCTCGGCATAGAAGGGAGTCTTGTCCAATACAATCTGGTAGAAGGTCTGTTTCTTCTGCACCACTCGACGATAACGCAGAATCCTACACTCATACTCAGTGTTATCCCAACCTACAAATGAAGTCTCACCTGGTTGAACCTCCACCCAGTCATCATTCTCCACCACGGCAGCATTACGGGCACGCTCCTTCTGCTTCTGCATCTCTGTATTGAATCCACTCTCATCCACCGTGAGACCATTCTCATGGCAGATAAGCTCTGTGAGGTCCAATGGGAATCCATATGTATCAAACAGAGTGAAGGCCTTTTCACCGGATATCACATCAGTGCCCGATGCCTTGGTCTCCTGCATCACACCGTCAAGCAGACGTATACCCGTTTCCAAAGTGCGCAGGAAGCTATCCTCTTCCTCCTTCATCACCTTGGATATCAATTCCTTCTGTGCCTGCAATTCGGGATATGTAGCACCCATCTCCTGTATGAGCACAGGAAGCAAGCGATACATAAAGGCATCCTTCTGTCCCAGGAAGGTATAAGCATAACGAACGGCACGACGCAGAATACGGCGTATCACATATCCCGCCTTGGCATTACCGGGAAGTTGTCCGTCGGCAATACTGAAAGCAATAGTACGCAGATGGTCTGCCACCACGCGCATGGCCACATCGGTCTCCTGTTTCTCACCATATCGCAGGCCACTCATGTCACCTATCGCTCTGATAATAGGCTGGAACACATCCGTGTCATAGTTGGAGTGCTTCCCCTGGATGACACGTACCAAACGCTCGAATCCCATTCCCGTATCAATTACATTCATGGAAAGAGGTTCCAGATGACCATCGGCCTTACGCTCATACTGCATGAATACGATGTTCCATATCTCAATTACCTGAGGATTGTCCTTGTTGACCAGGTCACGCCCCGACACATCACCACGTTCCTCAGGCAGACGGTTGTCAATATGAATCTCCGAACAAGGTCCACAGGGGCCTGTATCACCCATCTCCCAAAAATTGTCATGCTTGTTACCATTGATGATATGATCGGCGGGTACGTGCTTGAGCCAATACTGTGCAGCTTCATCATCACGCTCAAGACCTTCTTCCTTGCTTCCCTCAAAAACGGTGACATACAAATCATCGGGGTTGAGTTTCAGAACATCCACCAGATATTCCCAAGCCATATCAATGGCTCCCTCCTTGAAGTAATCACCAAAGGACCAGTTGCCGAGCATCTCAAACATAGTGTGATGGTAGGTATCATGTCCTACCTCCTCCAGGTCATTATGCTTTCCACTCACACGCAGACATTTCTGGCTATCTGCTCTGCGGCGAGGCTCAGGATTGCGTGTGCCCAATATGATATCTTTCCACTGATTCATTCCCGCATTGGTAAACATCAGCGTGGGGTCATCCTTGATAACCATGGGAGCAGAGGGCACGATTGTATGCCCCTTTGACTCAAAGAATTTCAAAAATGAGTCGCGTATTTCGTTTGCTGTCATATTGAATAATGTT
>JBJFDX010000084.1:0-2742 GCA_051890235.1 Bacteroidaceae bacterium
TTTTTGTCATCTGTCTTCCCGTTTTTCAGTTACAATGAAACCCCATTGTGTCCTCAAAACGAAAAGAAATCTGCTCAAGAAATAAAAGTTAAAATCATCATAACGCTAATGACCGATTCGGGCTTAATTCTGAGATTAGTCTTCCCATCCAAGGGCGCTTGCGCCCAGAACAGCTGCATTGGCATTCATCAGACTGCTCACTAGGAACTTGGCTTTACCCTTGAAAATCTTCAGAACAGTAGCGTCGTAAGCGGCCTTGATAGGATCCATGATGAGGTCGCCAGCCTTGCAGAGGCCTCCGAAGAAGATGAATGCTTCGGGAGAAGAGAAGGCGGCAAAGTCCGCACAAGCCTCACCGAGCATCTTGCCTGTGAACTCAAAGATTTCCTTGGCCAGTTCGTCACCCTTGCCTGCTGCAATGGCTACGTCCAGAGATTCTAATTCCTCGGCAGGTTTTTCACGCAGGAGTGAGGGACGGTCGGTCTTTGCCAGAATCTCGCGTGCTGTGGCGGCAACACCACTTGCCGAGCAATAAGCCTCCAAACAACCTCTGCGTCCGCATCCACAGGGCCGTGCATCAGCTCTACGGTCCATGATGACGTGTCCCAGTTCACCGGCAAATCCGTCGTACCCGTATACGAGTTGGCCATTGATTACGATACCAGAACCAACACCTGTGCCCAAGGTAATGACGATGAAGTTCTTCATTCCACGTGCGGCACCATATGTCATTTCACCCATAGCAGCTGCGTTAGCATCGTTGGTCAGCTTCACAGGAATTCCCAACTCGTCTGAGAACATCTTTGCCAAGGGAATCACACCCTCATGTGCCCAAGGAAGATTGGGGGCGAACTCAATGGTGCCATTGTAGTAGTTACCATTGGGGGCACCTATACCCATACCTTGAATCTGCTCAATGCCACCAGCTTGTTCCACCAAGGGACGCAGACATGTGAGTCCTGCTTCTACAAATTCCTCAGCGGTCTTGTACTGCTTTGTCTTAATAGAGTCCTGTGCAACAACTTCTCCGCGTGCACTCACAATTCCAAATACGGTATTTGTACCTCCCAGGTCAACACCGATAACGTAGGGTTTCAACTTGTCCATTGTCGTTTGTATGATAAGTTTTCTGTTTTTGTTTTACTCTCTCTCTACAAAGGTAGCCAAAATACTCTATGGATTGATACTTTTCTATAGAAAAATCAATAAAAATAAGGAAAAAAGTCCGAAATTTGCGACTCTGTATGACAAGTGTTGATTTACTGAATATGATGGAGATGCTGGTGAAGGGTGTGTTGATAGGCATTCTGGCCAGTGCCCCTATGGGGCCCGTGGGCGTTCTGGTGGTTCAGAGAACGCTTCTCAAGGGGCGTGGATATGGGTTTGTTACTGGGGCGGGAGCGGCAATAAGTGATTTTGTGTACGCTCTGCTCACGGGCATCTTCATGGGCTTCGCTATGAGTTTTGCTGAGAGTCCGTGGGCTGTGCGTTGGCTTCGACTCCTGGGAAGTGTGGTGCTTATACTCTTTGGCATCTATTTTTGTATCAGCAAGCCTGCACCTGCAGTACGCCCCAGTGGAAAGGTAGGCTCGCTGGCACATAATATGCTCACAGGCTTTCTGGTTACAGGCAGCAATCCCCTTATCGTGGTCTTCTTCTTAGTGCTGTTTGCGCGATTCGGTTTTGTTCCTACGGGACACGTACATGATTTGTTGGCGGGCTATGTGGGACTGGTGGCAGGAGCTCTGCTTTGGTGGTACATGCTCACCACCGTGCTTCATCGTTTGCGTAACAGATTCTGTATGGAAAAAGTTCGTCTGCTCAATCGCTTCTTAGGTATTATGGTCATACTGGTGGCTTTGGGCGGGCTTGTCTATGGTATGCTGATGCAGACAAAGTAGAGATTGCTGTCGATAATCCTTTTGTGAGGAATACTCCATATGGAGCCTATGGTTCTTCTGACGCTCGCGCGCGTACATAAATATATATATGATACAGAGAAAATGTTTATAGCTGAAAAACTCAGGAAACAGAATGTAATAGCATATCTGGTCTATATGTATCAGGTTGAAGATGTCATACGTGCATATCAGCTTGATACAGAACGAATCAGAAAGGACTATCTTGTGAGGTTCGGATATGATGAAGACCAGCTTGATAGGGCTTGTGAATGGTATGTTGCTCTGGTAAATATGATGAAAGATGAGGGATGCCAGGAGCATGGGCATGTTCAGGTGGTGCGTGCTACACTCACTCTTCTCGAGGATAGGCATCAGGAGTTGCTTGCCACCCATGAGCATCCTGACTATGAGTCGGTCTATGCTCAAATCTTGCCCGTCTTGGTTGAACTGAGGTCGAAGGGTGGCAAGGAGAAGTCCGAGGTGGAAAACTGCATGGATGCCATTTATGGACTGAGTGTGCTGGAGATGCGTCATCAGCAGGTATCTGAGGAAACGCGTCGTGGACTGAAGCCTGTGGCACAACTTATGGACATGTTGGGTAACTATTATCGTGAGCCGCAGAGATAACTCAGAATTTATTCCAAGAAAAAAAGGTATACAAGCATAATTCATGAATCAGGAAATAGAAAGAAGGCGCACCTTTGCCATCATATCGCATCCCGATGCAGGTAAAACCACACTTACCGAGAAACTGCTCCTCTTCGGAGGACAGATTCAAGTGGCAGGAGCCGTTAAGAGTAATAAAATACGTAAGACGGCCACCAGCGACTGGATGGAGATA
>JBJFDX010000085.1:0-2739 GCA_051890235.1 Bacteroidaceae bacterium
GATGAATATTTAATCAGTTACACCATCGCGCAGGTTACCATTCTGTGCAGGCACAGGCTGATTACCACCCTTATTGTTGACAAGAGCGCTGTTGTTATCCATCTCCTGCTGGGGGAAACGAAGCAGAGTGTAAGGATCACCATACTCCACATTGAACTGGAATGCGGTGGGATAAGGATTGCTTGAATCACCACTGTGGAAACGAACAACGGGCTTCTTCAGACGCATGATGTCACTCATGGCGAAACCTTCACCCCAAAGCTCAACACGACGCTGGAACCAAATCTCATTTGCAAGAGCCTCAGCAGGATCCAAAGCATTGGCCAACTTGTCAGCAAGGTTATAGCTGGGATCACGATAGGTCTTCACAAATGACTCGAGCACCTGCTTAGCCTGACTCTCGTTGCCACTCTTGGCCAGACCCTCAGCCTTGATGAGATACATCTCCTCAACACGCATGAAGGGGAAGTCACTGCTGTTAACCTCAGAACCGATACCGGTCTTCATACCAAACTTCACGTTCACATAGGCATCGAAGGGCTCCTTCACATCAGGAATGTTCAGGTCAGCAATCTCCTGACCTACTGCATCACCCCAAGAGAGACCTTCCAGGCTGGGAGACTTTCTGTCGGCATCGAGCCACCAGCCCTTACGAACGTCGGTAGCAGGAATCTTATCGAAGAGAAGCTTGTTGATATGAGTCCAGCAACCTACACCTGCATAAGCATCTCCAGAGAAGGAAGACAGCCAAGAACATACAGTAGCATAAGAGTAAATGTTGGCCATGTCCACAGTCATATCAAAGCCCCACATCCAGTTGTGCTCAGAGAGAACACAGAAAGCAGGAGTGCTCACTTCTGCAATGCTGGCAGGAGTGCAACCAGAGAGTTCAATAGCCTTCTGAGCATCAGCAGCTGCCTTTGCCCACTCTTCCATAGCAAGGTAAGCACGAGCACGCAATCCATAGGCAACAGCACCGCTAACCTGATTCTTGTTGGAAGGAGTGAAGCCCTCAAGGTGCTCACAAGCAAAGTCGAGGTCACTGAGTATCTGCTCGTAAATCTCTGCTACGGTAGCACGTGGATTGTCGGCAGCATTAGCAGTATTCTCAGTTACGAGGGGAACACAGGGATCATCCTTGTGATCTGCATAGTTGAACTGGAAAGCAGAAGCCAACCACAGGTAGTCATATGCACGCAGAGCACGTGCCTGAGCACGGCGATTAATTATTGTCTCGTCAGTAGACTCTGCAGAATAGTTCACCAATACGTCATTAGCAATTTTAATCTGCTTGTAAGGAGTGATGTAGCGAATGTAGGGGTTTGCATAGTTTACATTACGAGAACTCCACTCACCACAGGTGCTGAACCAGTTGTAACCTATGTCAGCAATCCATGCATCACTTGCCTCCAAGTCGGCAGACAAACACATCATGGGAAAAGCCCAGTCGTCAGGACGACTACTATTCAGAGCACCCTGAGGCTCTGCCATCATCGTAAACATGCCGTTGAACAAAGCCTCAGCACGCTCAGGCACAGCCTGGTTCACGTTCTGCAACTGATCGGAAGTAAGACTGCCGCCCTCATACACCTGTTCATTCACCTCATCACATGCGGCAAACAGCAATGAAGCAAGAACAACAGCGGAATATATCTTTAGTTTCATACATACTTATTCTTTTAATGATTAAAACTTAACGCTCAAACCAGCTACGATGCTACGAACAGGAGTGTAGTAGCCAGTGCTGTATCTACCAGTGCCGCTTGTCATAGAGCCGATGCCCATGGTTGTGCGAGGATCAAGACCTCTACGTGCACTTACAACAGCCAGGTTCTGACCTGCCAGATATACACGCAGAGAACCGATTCTAACCTTGCTCAGGAGAGCCTTGGGGAATGTGTAACCCAAAGTCAGGTTGTTGAGGCTCAGGTAATTTGAGCTGGTCAGGAAGAAGTCACAGTTGCTCTGTGCCAAAGAACTCCACATATTGTCATACCACATAGGAATGTTGGAGTTGGGGTTGGTGGGAGACCATGCCTTGAGCAGGTCCTTGTGCATGTTCAGACCCTTCTCATCCTGAGTCCACATCAAAGCCTGGTATGCACCATCATAAACCTGTCCACCGAGCTGGTATGACAGAGAAGCGCTCAAGTCGAAGTCCTTCACACGGAGTGAAGTGCCGAAGCCGCCGAACAACTTGGGCAGAGAAGAACCGCACTCATACTTGGTGGCATCGGTAGCAGAAGTGGTAGTCACGCGCTCGGTGGTCATAGTGTATTTACCCTTACCGAGTTCATCTGCCTTTGCCTTGGTGATTTCCTTACCATCCAGGTCGAAGTAGTGGTTATCATCCTTGTAATACATGGCTACGCCAGAACTCTTGTCCACGCCTGCATACTTATACATATAGGTCTCATAGATGGAACCGCCCTCGCGCAGGATAGAGTTGCTGTACTTGATACCTTCCTCTGCATAAGCAGGATCCAACTTCAGGATCTTGTTCTTGTAATGAGTAAAGTTGAGATTCAGGCTCCACTCTACGTCCTTGGTACGAACGAGTACACCTTCCAAGTCAACCTCGATACCATGGTTCATCATGCTACCTACGTTAACGGGGAGCTGCACGTCAGCACCGTATCCTGCAGACAGGGGGAAGTCCTTATAGAACAGCATGTCGGTGGTCTTCTTGACGAAGTACTCAACGCTACCATTCAAACGCTTCTTGAAGAAGTTGAAGTC
>JBJFDX010000086.1:0-2738 GCA_051890235.1 Bacteroidaceae bacterium
CGCTCTTGCAGTGCCCGATAACCGGTTCTATTCCCGCCCGCTTCCTGAACAGCTCGTGCTTCCTGGCCTTCATGTAGGTAGAGTCAGTAGCTTTCGGAACGCCAGGTATCATGATCTTCGTGTGTCCTGACATTCTCTGCCCCCTGTAGCCTGTCAGAATGCGTATTGCCCTTCCGTATAGGCGGTGCGTCTGCTCCATGGCCCTGTCTATCGTGTGCCCGTCCGGGAATTCACCCTTTACAAACCTTATGCAAAGTTCAAGATGCTAACGGTATTTGTTCTCTGAGGGCAGCTCGCGGAGAAGTTCCCTTACCAGCCTTCCCGCTATGGTGCGAATCCTGCGGTCCGCCTTCGCCACCTTCTTCTTGCTGTGCAACTTGCCGCGGAAACGCTGCGTTAGTTTCAGCCCCTTTACCTCACGGGCATAACTCTGGCGCAACTTTATTCCCTCCGCCTTGGCAACCTTATGGCAATAGTCGATGATCTTGTTCAACAGTTTGGAGTCTGTGGGGAATGTCACGTTCTTCTCCTGTACGGTAGAGTCGATGTATGCTGTCTGCCCCTTGTCGCTCTTGCGTCCGCGGCCGTCCTTCTCGTTCTCCCTGTCCTCCTCTCTCATTCGCTGATATGAACATTGGTGACTCGCTCCAGGTGGAATCTGTCTTTGTTGGGGTGGAAGGCAGGGAATGAATGATTTGTTCGGATAGTGTTGTTTCGGAACCATAGTCCGTCCACTGATTTGGCGTACAGAATGGGCGCGTCAAAGGTGTCGAACTCGTTTTCCTCTATCACAATTCCTTTCCCATTTCCTCCGTGGAAGAAGGTTTGCTGTCCGCCAAGGTTGGGTATCTCGGGATATATAGAGATGACGGCATTGGTGAACTGGTACATGCTGGTGAGCGCGTTGACAAAACGATTGCGCCTGATAATCACATCACGACAGGCGCCTGTCTCATACCAACCATTACAATCGCCACAGAGCAGGATGGCTGTGCCTGAGGTATGGTCGAAGAAATTATCCTCTACCACCACGGGCTTTGGAGTGCTGAAGAGGGCACCGCGTGCTCGGTTGTTGCGAATGGTGTTACGTGCAAACAGTACTTCCGGAGCCCATGTGAGATTCTCCATGCCATATCCTTCTTCTGCTTTTACTGACAGGGGAATCTCTTTGTCGAGTGTAATGACGAATTCCCTTGCCCCGTCTACCGTCTCCTTGTCGTGTGGTATGATGTTGGTAATGGTAAGCGTGTCGGGAAGCATATCCATTGTGCTTGAACGGATCAGCTGTACATGGTCTCCCTTTCTTCCCCATTCAAAGCCCCATGACTGGTCGTGCATGTATCGCCCGATGACGGTATGGTTGTCCACACGCTTGATGATACGCAGGTAGGTACCATGAACGTTGATGGCATCGTCCATCATCCCTTCATAGAGTCCGTCTTGTGAAATAATCTTGCCCTTGCATCCCGAGAAATGGGTGGCATCGGCCTGAGTGGTGAAGAACCGTGGATCGTCAACACCTTTCAGGCATACTCCAAATCTTGTCAGGGTAATATTCTCGCACAGTTGTGCCAGCAGACCCATCCCTTCTGCATAATGAACTTTCACATTCTCTATGCTGGTGTTCGTGTCATGGCTCATGAAGATGGCAGGGGCAGGTCGTTCCCATGAACGCAGTACCATGATGCTTCCTGTCTTGAGCCGATTGTCCTTCCAGTGTGGGGCTCTTATCAATCCGGATTCTTCCTCTGTCACTTCGTTGATGTTGCATCGGGTGTCGCCTGTGTTGTACATTACATGACGTGTGTCTCCATCAAAGGGGATGCCGAATGAGTATTTCATCTCCCATCCTTCCCCCGATGTGATGAATTCCCCTTGACTCACCTTGTGGTTTACCCATGGAGCAGGCTGGAACAGGATTCCTTTCTCTGGGTTGTTCTCAGCCACTTTCACCTGGGCGATATGCGGATGTTCAAAGTCGATGCTGAGGTTCTGTATGGTGCACTCTTGTGACCTTATCAATGAAATGGGCAACATGCGACCGTGAAATACAAGTTGGGCTCCCTGTCCGTCCAGTATGACGTTGCTCATATCCTCCAGGGCTATTCCCACGTGTTTCGGGTTTGTCTGGTCATGATTGGAGATATAATAGGTTCGCTGTGCGGCGTCCTTCTCATGAAAATCATACCTTCCAGGTTTCATCCGGATTATGGATTTTGTGCCTGTTTTCAGTTCCTTTTGGACCTTCTTGATGAGTTTGTCCATGAGTGGAGAGGTGTTCTTTCCCTTGTTGGGAACGATTCCATAGTCTGATGCCTCGTAGATTTGTTCAGAACGGGCTTGTGCCATGACGCACATGGAACTTGTCATAATGGTGATAATAGCAATGAGCAGACGTTTCATGTAGTTTTGTTTTATATTTGCAGGTTTCTGTTTTTGCTGATTCTCTTATATTAGAAGAATATATCGTATGCAAAGTTACGGTTTTTAGACCATATGCAGGAGAAGCAGAAGTGTAATCTTTACATGCCGAAGGAAGAACGAGAGGAATCCTCGCATCATTCTGTCGGAAACAAGGTAAAATGGCTCCAATGTAATTCTTCTTATTATTATATGAGCTGATGATTCTGGGCATACATTAATGCCTCCACAATATTTTTAACATTGTTTTTCTGGAATATATTTCGTTTGTACGCTTTGATAGTATCAACAGATTTGTAAATATAGTCGGCTATATC
>JBJFDX010000087.1:0-2724 GCA_051890235.1 Bacteroidaceae bacterium
CTGGAAGGGGAAAGTCCAAGAGCAATGTGTCTGATGATTACCTTGAGCATCATTAGCATCACCATCGTGAGCAATGGTGAAGATATGCTCATTGGTACCACGCTTATTGCTTTCATATTCACGTCCCCAGAGCTTGCTGAAATCGGGATCGAGGTCAAAGCGATTACTCTCAATTACCTTGTCGGCATACTGGACAGCCAGTTCCAGACGGCTGGGAGTGGTGGTAAAGGCAGGGTCGGTCTGTGAATTGGCAATACTTGCCACCTGGTCCTGAGTGAGAGGATTGTCTCCCCATACCAAATAAGCACGTGCCAAGAGAGCCTGCGCAGCCTGCTTGGAAGGAACACGTGGATCTCCGTCGAAATCCTTGAGCAGACTTTCTGCCTCGGTGAAATCATTGACTATCTGTGCAAACACCTCGTCGATGGACTTACGTTCTGTGGTGCTTCCACTGTCCTCGGTGAAGACAGGAATCTCACCCCACAACTGCACAAGTTTGAGATATGCCAGTGCGCGCAGGAACTTGGCCTTGCCTACCGCAGCATTATAGCCAGCCTGTGTCACCTTACCTTTCTGCAAGGCTTGCTTGATATTAGCGATATCCTCATTCACTTCGGCAATACTCAAGAAGAGGTGATTGAATACCTTCACTTGATACCATGTGTCGGCACCATGTTCAAAGCGGCTGTTTAGGGGACCTGCCTCACTCTCCTCACCCTCAAAGGAGATGAGTTTGTTGGACTGCAGTTCGATGATAAAGGCAAAGGAACTGCTCAGGGGCTGCCAATGGGCATACACGCCATTGACGAGAGCCAAGGCACTGACATCGTCCTTTACTGCATTCTCATCGCCAATCTGATTTCCACCATCGCCAGAGGAATCGTCATCACTGGAGCAAGAAACAAAAACTAAACCAGAGAATAGCACTGCTATACCAGCCAGAATGGAGAAAATGTTCTTTTTCATAATTCAATTTCCTTTTAGTTAAACAATCATTCCTTTATTAATTTGTGTATGAACTCTTATCAATTATTACCAGTCTTAGAGCGTAAGATTCACTCCAAAGACGAAACTGCGATTTGAAGGATAGGCTCCAGCATCCGTACCACCGCTCACCTCTGGGTCGTAGCCCTTGTAGGGAGTGAGGGTAAAGAGGTTTGAGGCTGTGGCATGCAGTCGTATGCCTAAGGGGAAGGAGTTGCGCAAGGGCAAACGGTAACTGACAGTGAGATTACGCAACTTCAGATAGCTGGCAGTCTGAACATAACGGCTGTCAATATAGGAAAATGGACGCGACGTGCTGGCAAGAGGAAGTGTGTTGGCTCCATTATCAGGTGTCCAGGAATTACCCACAGAGGAAAGCACATTATAGGAATCACCCGTCTGCTCCAGTCGTCGGCCTAATGCATTATAGAGTTTGGAACCGTAGTTGCCTGCAAAGACCAGCGAAACATCCAATTGTTTCCATCCCAGATGGGAAGTAATGCCATAAGTGAGCTTGGGTTGAATGCTGCACAATATCACACGGTCATTTCCATCTATCTTGTTGTCATGATTCACGTCCACAAACTTGGGATCACCAGCCGAAGGCATATTGCCATTGATGGTTGGGAGCAGGGTCACATCCTCGTTCTGCTGTACGATTCCATCAAAGAGAAGACCATAGAAGGAACCCAAGGATTCACCTTTGCGCAGAATCTGTTGTTTGTCGGGTCCTTGCAGAATATTATCCGCTGTACCCATGCCGGTGATGTTGTTGCTGTTATGGGCCAGGTTGATACCCGCATCCCATCTGAGATTCTTACGTTCAAGGCAGACTGCGTTGACACTAAATTCCACGCCCTTGTTGACCACGTTTCCCACATTTTGCATCTGTGTGGTGACACCGGAAGAGAAACCCACGGGCACCTGAAGCAGGAGGTCGGAGGTCTTCTTATAATACACATCGGCAACAAAGGTCAGTCTGTTCTTGAACAATCCCATATCCACACCTGCGTTGTAGCTGGCTGTCGTCTCCCACTTGAGACCATCATTGGCAGCCGTATTCTTGTTGTAACTGGAAGAGCCGCCATAAGAGCCTGTGGCATAAGAGGTGGTGAAACTGTAATCGGGTATCTCCTGATTGCCTACGACGCCTGCACTCACACGTAGTTTGAGATAATCCACAGACTGGGCATTGTCCAGGAAACGCTCCTTATCTATGTTCCATGAGAGTCCCAGTGAAGGGAAGATTCCCCATCTGTGTGTCTTGGCAAAGCGGCTGGAGTTGTCGGCTCGGAAAGTGCCTGTCACGTTATATCGGTCCAGGAGCGTATAGTTGGCCCGAGCTATGATACTATTCAGATAAGACTCTCTGATACCCGTCTGAGGAGTATAGATACCTGCGCCGTCACCTAGATTGTATTGCTTGAGTATCTCATTGGTGAAATGATTGGTACGGATATTGCTAAAGGTGGACGTCGATGACTGACGGGTGAATCCTGCCAGCACATCCAGATGATGATTCTCACCAAAGTTCTTGTCATAAGTGGCGGTATACTCCTGCTGCCATATCTCGGAGGATCGGTAGCCAACTCCACCTACCCCCTCTGTGGCAAGACCGAGAGAAGTATATGCACCAGAAAAGTAATTCTGTGTGAGACGTTCTGTATTGTAACCCAGAGTAGCCTTCAGCACTACGTCCCCAATCTGATATTGCAACCATATGTTGGAGAGCAGATAGTT
>JBJFDX010000088.1:0-2722 GCA_051890235.1 Bacteroidaceae bacterium
AATGATGAGATTGATCGCATTGCATCGGAGTATGGTATGGGCTTCATCACCGATAAGGAGCGTTACAACCAGGTTATCGATACCTGGACACACGTCAACAACGAACTGTCTGCTGTCTTGATGAAGACCATGAAGGAAGCCGATCAGGGATTCAATGCCGTGTACATGATGCTGGACAGTGGTGCCCGTGGTAGTGCAGGTCAGATTAGCCAGTTGAGTGGTATGCGTGGATTGATGGCAAAGCCTCAGAAGGCAGGTGCTGAACCCCTTACCATTGAGAACCCCATCCTTTCTAACTTTAAGGAGGGTATGTCTGTGCTGGAGTACTTCATCTCTACACACGGTGCCCGTAAGGGTCTTGCTGATACTGCTCTTAAGACAGCCGATGCAGGATATTTGACACGTCGTCTTGTGGACGTCAGCCATGACGTGATTATCACGGAAGAGGACTGCGGTACTCTGCGTGGATTGATGTGCACCGCTTTGAAGAATGGTGATGAGGTTATCAGCAGTCTCTATGAGCGTATCCTGGGTCGTGTGTCAGTACATGACATTATACATCCTACTACAGGTAAGCTTATATGTGCAGCCGGTGATGAGATTACAGAGGCCAAGGCACAGGAGATAGAAGAGAGTCCTATCGAGATGGTGGAGATTCGTTCTGTGCTCACCTGTGAGAGTAAGAAGGGTGTCTGCATGAAGTGTTACGGACGCAACCTTGCCACCAGTCGCATGGTACAGAAGGGTGAGGCTGTGGGCGTGATAGCTGCTCAGTCTATCGGTGAGCCTGGTACTCAGTTGACTCTGCGTACGTTCCACGCCGGTGGTGTGGCCAGCAACGCTGCTGCAAATGCCATGATTCGTGCAAAGTATGACGCACGTATTGAGTTCGACGAACTGCGTACGGTGGATGTGACCGATGAGGATAAGAAAAAGGCCATGGTGGTTGTCAGCCGCTTGACAGAAATCCGATTCGTGGATCCTACCACAGGCATCGTACTCCTCTCTCAGGATGTACCTTATGGCAGCAAACTGTACTTCAAGGAGAATGACTTGGTCAAGAAGGGCGATGTGGTTGCCAAATGGGATCCTTTCAATGCCGTGATTGTTACCGAGTCTGCCGGTAAACTGCAGTTTGAGAATGTCATAGAAGGTGTTACCTATCGTGTGGAGAGTGACGAGGCAACAGGTTTGCGCGAACTCATCGTTATCGAGTCCAAGGACAGAGCCAAGGTGCCTGCAGTACATATTCTCGATGCCAAGGGTAATGCTGTACGCAACTATAACTTCCCCATCGGTGGTCATATAGCTGTGGCTGATGGTCAAGAGGTGAAGGCCGGCGATGTGTTGGTGAAGATTCCTCGTGTAATTGGCGGCGGTGGTGATATTACCGGTGGTCTGCCTCGTGTGACCGAGTTGTTCGAGGCACGTAATCCCAGCAACCCTGCTGTCGTGACCGAAATCGATGGTGAGGTGACCATGGGTAAGGTGAAGCGCGGTAACCGTGAGATTACCATTACCTCCAAGATGGGTGACGTGCGCAAGTATCTGGTGCCCATGAGCAAGCAGATTCTGGTACAGGAGAACGATTCTGTCCGTGCTGGAACTCCTCTGTCCGATGGTGCCATCACACCTGCAGATATCCTGGCCATCAAGGGTCCTACAGCCGTTCAGGAGTATATCGTCAACGAGGTGCAGGATGTGTATCGTCTGCAGGGTGTAACCATCAACGATAAGCATTTCGAGGTTATCGTCCGTCAGATGATGCGTAAGGTGCAGATCAATGAACCTGGAGATACCAACTTCCTCGAGCTTGAGATGGTTGACAAACTTGAGTTTGCAGAGGAGAATGATCGTATCTGGGGCAAGAAGGTCGTTACAGATCCCGGAGACTCTGAGACATTGCAGAAGGGACAGATTGTAACCACCCGCCGCTTGCGTGATGAGAATTCCAGTCTGAAGCGTAGGGACCTCCGCCTTGTTGAGGTGCGTGACGCACAGCCTGCCACATCTACTCAGATTCTTCAGGGTATCACACGTGCTGCTCTGCAGACCAACAGTTTCATGTCAGCAGCTTCCTTCCAGGAGACCACAAAGGTCCTCAACGAGGCAGCCATCAAGGGCAAGTCTGATTTCCTTGAGGGAATGAAGGAGAACGTTATCTGCGGTCACCTTATCCCTGCAGGTACAGGTCTGCGTGAGTTTGAAAAGATTGTGGTTACAAGTCGTGAGGATTACGAACGTACCCTCTCAAGTCGAAAGACTCTTCTGGAGTATGCCGACGAGTTGGCCCCTCAGGTTTAAGTGTTGATACAGTCATAAACTGATGATAAAGGAATCCCCGCTCAGCCGAAAGGTCGGGCGGGGATTCTGTTACTGTAAATAGTATGACTATTCGATATGCCGGCGATGCCATCATAATCTCCTAAAAGTGCACTTTTCCCCGCAAACGTTTGCAGGAGCGGTTGCAAACGTTTGCGACCGCGGTTTCAAACGTTTGCGTCTGCCAGTGCAAACGTTAGGGTGAAAATACCCATTATCCTGCCCTCAAAAAGTAGGCGTGCTTCTATGACCGATTTGGGTTAATCCCGAATCGGTCATTAGGATGTTATGCGATAAATATACTTTCTTTGTCTTTCCGTTTATCAGTTACAATGTACCTCCATTGCTCCCTCAACACGAAAATGCATCTGTTCAAACTATTAGCACTTCTCACCATCAC
>JBJFDX010000089.1:0-10047 GCA_051890235.1 Bacteroidaceae bacterium
AATGAGTGGTTGTTCCATAATAATCTTTTGTTTGTTGTTCACATGCTGGCGGAGCACATACCCCGATACTTCCCGCAAAGTTACGGCATAATTCCCTCACGGCAAAGAGGATGAGGAATTATCAAATATCAAAATCTCCCATTCATGATTTCATGATTACTCTCTGCAATCCTCAATCGGCCATTCTCTGACTCTTTCCTCTGACACACGTACATGCAGAAGGTCCCGCACGAACATGTCGTACGGGACCTTTCATCTTATTTAAGCAAGTTTTATATCTGCACTCACTTAACCATCACCTTGACTGTGTCGAGGTGATTTGCGTTCGGCATAGTTCAAGCAAGCTTGACCTCTGCACTCACTTAACCATCACCTTGCGGCCATTGATGATGTTCACGCCCTTCTGAGCTCTGTTGAGCTGAATACCCTGGAGGTTGAAAATCTTCTGATCACCAGTCTCGGTCTCTATCTGCTCAACACCAGTCATTGTCTCACCCACCTTGAAGGTGCATTCCTTTCTGGCAGGAGTAACAACCACATTGTCAGCACGAGGAATCACATAGCGGGCTATAGCCTGAGAACCTCTGGCTGCAACCATCAGGTTACCTGCATAGTCAAATGCCATGGCAGAAACCTGTGACTCCTTGTGATTGAAGGAGAGAACAGGATTGACATTGATCAGACCATTGGGCAAGGGCTGATAGTCAGTCTCGTAAACTGCAATCTGTCCACCACGGGCAAGAGCCAGTCTGGTACCATCAGCAGAAATTGCGCAACCGCCAAACTCAAGATTGGTGGAGATGTCGGAGTAGTCCTCCACGCCCTCTGCATTGTAGTGCTTGATGGCAGGCTGAATTGCACTGGGCTTGCTACGATACTGGATGTACCATGCACCACCACGTTGGTCAGACAGCACGTTCACAGGCATAGGAGCAATAGTGTACTGACCGGTAAGAGGCTCGAAGGTGTAATTGGCAGCCTGTGCCCACTCCTTGGCTGTACCTAAAGCATAGATATTGGCCTTGTAGTCGGTGTAGTTGAAGCCACCATCGCTGCGTGCCATACCCAAGGTGAGCAACTGCAGGTTCTCACCCTTACCAGCGATGTCGAAGCTGACATTAGGACGTGCCTGCTCCTCTTCACCCACATAGGTGATACCTGTGGTCTCATCCTTGGTACCACCGGTGAAGATGGGTGACCAAGCTTCGTTGAGGTCTATGGGATTAACCTCATAGATGGGGCTTGCTGTCATACCGCTGATACGGCTGACGAACAGACGGCCATCCTGAGAGCAACGTACGTTCTTATAGTCAGCATTGGGATAACTGTTGGATACCACCACACGCTGTCCATCCTCTATGCCGCCCTTGAAGCCGGGAGTACCGTCAGCAGCAAGAATCTGTTCGAAGGTGGGAGTGAAGGCGTACAGAGCAGAGCGCTTGGTGTCAGATACGAATCCAGTGGATGATGTACCTTCACCATAAGCGGTGGCGTCGGCCTCAGACTCTACCATGTAGATAGTACCGAAGGCACGGCTCTCGGTATCGTTCATCACTGCCATACCATAAGGACGATATACCTTGTAGGTCTCACCCACACGGGCAGGATCCTTTGAACCAAAGCCTGTCACCTTCACATCGAAGGTCAAGGTGGTACCTGCAGCAGGCAGACTGGTATTGGCAACAGTAACCTGATGAACACCTGTGGTCAGGTTGCCAGAGGTGAGGGTCTCGGTGTAAACAATGTCCGTACCGTTGTAGAAACGAATCTCGCCCTCCTTGGCAGGAGCATTGAGCTGATAGGTGACTACCACCTTCTCGGCATCACTGGAAACATTTACGCTGGAAGCATAAGCGTTGAGTTCAATCTGAGGTTTCTCATTGATATACTCACCGCCATAGTAATATACTGTAGCACCAGGAGTCACATGAGGAACAGCCTCAGTGCCAAGTGTCTGGAACCATACAGGCTCATCCGACTGCTTGCCATTGAGCAGGTAACAGAGCTCACCACTCTTCATCTTCTCCTCGGAAGTCTGGGTACCTGAGGGAGTAGCGAACGGAGTGAGATAATAACTGTTGGTCAATGTCAGGTTGTCCGGGTTACGTGCCCAGGTATAACTGTCATTGGTACCCACTGTAATGTTAGCAATCTGCAGAGAGTTCTGAATTGTCACGGTAGCACTACACCATCCGATAAAGCCACCACAATTGCTGGTCTCTGAACCTTCCATAATGCCATTGAACACACAGTCAGTGATGACACCGCCGGCATTCTCGGCCACACCCAGGATACCTGCATGTGTACCATCGCCTACCAGGCTACTGGAAATATGTACAGAAGAGGTTACGCGCTCAATTCTGGCAGATGCCCAGCCGTGAGCGGCCACACCGGCAGCATACTTACCGTTGGTGGTGATGTTACCCAGCACAATCAGATTCTTCACCGTGCCGTCGATATTATGGAATATGGCAGCATTGTCTGTGCCATCCTCCTTCACGATATCCACCTCGATAGAGTGGAACTTACCATCCAGCACACCATTGAAGTCCTGAATCATCATAGGAGTGGTGAAGCCCTTGATGTCAGCCACCAGGTCAGCCTTGGCATACTTGTCAACCATGGCCAGATAAGAGGAGTAGTATGCCATCTGCTTGATGTTGCCAATCTGCAGCACACCATCTTCCTTGGCAGGAATGTAGGGAGCGATGACAGGATCGGCCAGCATCATATCCAGGTTCTCAGCCTCTTCGCGGCTGTAAGTACCCTCCATATAGCCATTAGAAACGGCAACCATAGCGTCAACTATCTTATCATACTCACCCTGTCCGACATCGGTACCCAACTTGCCGGCAGCATCCACAGCCACCTCAGCCATGTACATCATATAGGCATAAGCCTTCTTGGCATCAAGAATCTCCTTGAAGATATCAGAGAATCTCTGCACCAGAGCAATCTTCTCCTCGTTGGTCGTTGCATTGCCTGCCTCAGCCAAAGCACCATCCAATGCTGTCCTCAACGCTGCGGGGAAGCTGGGAGCCTTGCCATATGCCTCAAATTCGGGAACGTACTTGTCCAAAATGGTGGTTGCACGATTGACGTAGCTGCTCATCACATCGTCAAGAGCCTCTGTGGTCACCTCTGATTCGGCATCACCACAGTAGGTCAGACGGATGTTACCGAAGCCGAGCCAGTCACTGTTCTTGATACTCTTGTCCTGACGGATGGTGAAGGTCAGTTTGCCATCCTCACCCACCTGAGCCAGAGTATAGTTCTTGTAACGGACATCTGCGTTGATGACACAAGCCACACTGAGCTGACCCTGCATCACATAGCCAATGGGATCACCTCCTGTTTCTGCATCGGTAGAGTATCCGTCCTCATAGATGGCCAGGTCGTTGGTGCCACCATGCAGATTACAGTTGACTCCGTCAATGGTGTCGTTCACGTTGATGGGTTCCTCAATGTCAGCCATGAAGTAGTTGGCAGTACCGTTCACGTCAAATGTGGCATTGTAGTTCAAGCCATAGCGGTCATTGGCGGGACGTACGGCACCGGTAATCTCTACTTTATAGTAACCAGGCTTCATGCCTTCCACTGTCTGATACATGCCTGGCACTTCACCGTCCCAACGCTCTGCACCGGCAATCTTCTTGCCCTCGAAGTCACAGATCTTGACAGCAACGCCAGAAGGATTGTTCCAGCCTTCTGTACCCAGGAGGAAGTCGGCATTGGTCATCAGGTTGGTCACCTCGGTACCAGGAACATAGCCGTTTCGTACAGCCTCTTGCAAAGCCTCGTTTACACGAGTAATCTCAGCATCAAGTTCTGCACCTGTAGCCTGCATCTCCTCAATGATATAGAGATAGCCACCCATAGGATACACATCACCGGGCTCATCGGTGCTCTCAAAGTAAGCTTCCAGGATATCACGTTCCTCGCCCTCGAAGTCCATATGACCCTGCAGATACTCCTGCACCTTGGTCATCTCCTTCACGAAGTTTTCATACTGGCCGGCGCTTGCCACAGCTGCATCCCTGTCCTTGAGGACGGTCTCGTAAGCCTTGGCCACTTCCTCAACGGTCTCCAGGCTGCCCAGTGCTTCGGCAGAACTGGTGTACTTCTCCAGGAGAGCCTTCTCGGCCATGGTCACATCGGCATAATCCGTTGCCTCCGACAGGACTCTCTCAGTGAGTTCCTGAAGCTCGCCCTCATTGGCAACAGACATGTAGCCATTGAGCAGTTTGAAGACTACACCATGAGTGGGGACGGGTACAGGATGCTCGTCGGACTGGTCATTGATATTCTGATACCACTTGGGATTGACACTGGTGTTTCCGTTGGCACGGAAAGCCAGAGCACCGCTCACCACATCCTCGTCACTTACCTTGGCTACGACAACCTTGCCGTCCTGAGACAACTCACCTCCATAACGTGCGAAGCAATTGGTGATGGTTGCTGTACTATAACGTGCGAAATAGCGGTCGGAGTTGTCGTCGTCACTCTGGGGATGCTCCACGGTACCGCTGGCATAACAGTTGCTGACTGTGGCATAACTGCCCAGCCAACCAGAGAACGAACCATTCTCGTTAACGCCATATACGTTGCCCGACATGAAACTGTTGTCGATGGTGATCTTACAGCTGCTGCTCATCACACATCCCAGCACACCGCCGGCATTGGCCGAACTGATGGCTGTCACGTCGCCTTCCATACCTACGTTCTGCACCAGGATATTACCACCCCAAGGTGCTGTCATACCGATAATACCTACGTAGCCACGGCCTGTGATAGAACTTGTATTGTCGATGATGACATCGCGCACGAATATGGGATCCTTCGCACGTGCCTCATCGTCACTACCCGGCTTCTTGGGCTCACTGTTCATCACCGAGATGAGACCCACACCAATCTGGTCAATATTGATTCTCAGGTTGCTGATACGATGGAACTGACCGTCGAAATTACCATAGAAGGGCTTATTCTCGGTACCGATGTTCATATAGCGCTCGTTGTCCTGATCACTCATGGTGATGTCGGCAGTCAGACGTGCGCTACAACCCAAGTCAACCTTGGCAGCATAGTTGGACCACCAGGACAAATCGTTACCTGTAGATATGCTGAACCAGTTGTTCTCGTCAGGAGTAAGGTAATGCTCGTCGATATTGCCACACTCGGTGCAGAAACCATGGTCATACGAATGATCGGGAATGTTGATATCGCCTCCATCATTGGTGTAGGTGATAGTTCCCAAGGGAGTTCCGTCACAACTGAATGAGGGAGCATAGGCATAAACCTTGGCATGACCTTCAGCAATGGGCATGGGAGTGGGATCTACCTCACCCGAAAGATTCTGGTAGAAGCGGGTACCGCCCTGCTCACTGCCATTGAGCAGATAAGCCAACCTACCGCTTGCCACATCAGCTGCTTCTGCCTTCAGTGAACCGGGATTAATATCCTTGCCGTTCACATAATATGAGTTGACGGGAGTAACCGTATCAGGTCTGCGGCTGAATGTATATGTCTCACCGCCCACATTAGAGAAGTCCCCGATAAAGGCACAGTTATTGATATAGGACCGGCCGCTACTCCATCCGCAGAAACCACCGACATTGACCGTGCCGTCTGCACCAGAGATGGTACCTGCATAGATGACGTTGTTGAAGGTCACATTGTTCTCCACCACACCTACAATACCACCGAGAGTGGCATCACCGCCATAGGTGCTGCTGATCATGATGTCACTGTACACATTCTCAATGACGGTGCTTCCGCCCTGGGTATGACCGGATACAGAACCATAATACTTAGCTGCTCCGGAGATAGTTCCATGCATAATCAGGTTCTTCACGGTACCCTGCAACTGAGGGAACAGGGAAGCAGCCTCAGGAGCATTCGTGAAGTTGATGGTGATGGCGTGATTTTGTCCTTCGAAAGTGCCACCATACCAGTTGTCATTGTTGAAGATATGGGCGCCATTCATGGTCAGGGTCACATCATTCATCAACAGCATGTCATAGAATGTACCGCGTGACACACGGTTGAAACCCTCAGCCTTCATGAAGTCATCCTGACTGGTGATTTCAATCTTGTGAGTCTTGTCGTTTCTGGGGCAGGAAGCCAGATCATAGTGTCCGCACTTGGGGCAGACGCCATACACGTCATACTCATGCTTCTCACAGGTCACGCTGCTGGCTGTATTGCTATAGGCAATCTCTGTCTCCTCTGCCACATTGCCATGACAGTCAGTCTCTGCACTTGCATACACCTGCTTGCCGCTACCGAAGGGAGCTGGCAGAGGATAAGGATCCTTCTCGAGGTCCTGTGTCCAGGTAATCTTGCTCTGGTCATGGTTCAGGCGATAGCAGACAGAACCATCGCTCAAAGTAGCGCCATTCACGATGACAGCAAACTTATCGTTGTCCCACAGGGACGTAGCAAAGTTGGTGTAACTTGCACCTTCTGGGCGCTCACCATTGGCATATTTCCCCAAGTCAACACCCTTCAGGTTGCCCTCGTTACGGCTAATGGTACCACAGCCACCTACGCTGGACATGTTGGTCTCGTTGATGACCAGACAGTTCTGAACGGAAGCCCAGTTGTCCAACCATCCAAGAATACCGCCACAGTTTGTGGTAGCAACGCCCTGCACATTGAACTTCACGAAGCAGTTTTCCACGAAGACAGCACGATCAGCAATAGCCACCACACCTGCATGGGTAGCATCACCCACTACAGAGGAATTAATCTTGGTCTCCACATAGCAGTTGTGGATGTGAGCTCCTTGTGCATAAGCAGCGATACCAGCACCATACTTGGAAGCCGTGGTGATGGTTACGTTTGTTCTCAGGTTTCTCACCTCTGCCGTATTCTGCAATCTGCGGAAAAGAGCGCAGTAATCCTCGGTAGGATAGAAATCGGCCTTGATGGTATGTCCTTTACCATCAAATGTTCCACGGAAGTAATACGGAGCAAGTGTACCAATCATCGTGCCATTGGAACCCAGGTCGATGTCGGCAATCAACTCTGCATTGGCAGCAGGATTACCACCCTCGTCAGGGTCCGTGTTCACGAGCTGGGCAAATGCCAGGTAGTCCTCCAGAGAACCAATCTGGTAGACACCGTCCTTTTGGTCAAGTGCCCACGCAGAAGTGCTCATGACTGTCATGACAGCCATCAGACATAGACTGAGAAGTCTTTTTCTCATAAACAATTTGTTTTTTGGGATTAATAATATAGTTATAAAACACTTCCTTTTACCATTTTGACTCCATATCACACCTACCTCCTAACCTGAAAACAAGCCCAGAAATCGCAGAAATTGAGTCTTTGCTTACACAAATTTAGGAAATAAAAGCTTTGATGGGTGATTGGGTGGACTGACAAAGACCTTTATTTAACTTATTTTTAAAGATTCTGTAATAATTTCGTAATTTTTTAACATTTTCAGAAAAAGGTCCCGCACGAACATGTCGTACGGGACCTTTCATCTTATTTAAGCAAGTTTTATATCTGCTCTTACTTAACCATCACCTTGACTTGAACGTCGAGGTGATTTGCGTTCGGCATAGTTCAAGCAAGCTTGACCTCTGCTCTCACTTAACCATCACCTTGCGGCCATTGATGATGTTCACGCCCTTCTGAGCCTTGTTGAGCTGAATACCCTGGAGGTTGAAAATCTTCTGATCACCAGTAGCATTGCTGTTAACAGACTCAATAGCGTCAATCAAATCATCACTTCCTACCACGAGGGTCTTCTGACCAGGAGTAACAGCGGTCTTGTTCTCACGAGGCATGGTGTAACGGCTTACCGTCTTCGTTGCATCAGATGACACATAGAGGTTACCGGCATAGTCAAATGCCATAGCCGATACGCTGGTCTCTTCGATAGAGAATGAACCCAGTGAGTTGAGGAAGATCTTACCAAGTGGGTTGGGAGCATAGTCGGTGGTGTAGACGGTCACCCTCTTTTCTCCTGTGGGAACCACGATGGTCTCACCATCAGCAGAGATAGCCATACCACCCTTAGCGAGTACTGTCTTGATATCGCTGTAGTCCTCTACACCTTCTGCATTGTAGTGCTTGAGTGCAGGCTGAACCTCAGAGGGTGTAGAGCGGTACTGGATGTACCACAGACCACCCTTCTGGTCGGATACCACGTTGACGGGCTTGCTTGCAATGGTGTACTGACCTGTGAGAGGAGCGAATACAGAACTTGCAGCACCTGTCCATGCACTTGCTGTACCCAGGTTGTAGGTGTTGCATGCATAGTCGGTGTAGTTGAAGCCACCGTCAGAATACTGGTTGCCCAGTACCCACATCTTGAGGTTTGCACCCTCACCTTCTACGTCGAAGCTGCTTACCATGCGAGCCTGCTCCTGATCACCTGCCCATACGATACCTGTGGTCTCATCCAGCTGACCGCCAGTGAAGACAGGAGTGAAGTCGGCATTGAGGTCGGCAGGATTAGCCTCCACAATAGGACTGTTGGTGGTACCATTGCCACGGCCGATAAACACACGTCCATCCTTACTTACGCGTACGCTCTTGAGGTCGTACTTGTATGCAGCGTTAGCATAGAGACCCAACTTGATATCCAGACCGCCAGTGAAGCCTGCTTCACCATTGGCATTGAGGATCTGCTGGAAGTCAGCATCAAATGCATAGAGAGCTGAATGGTTGACATCAGAGATGTAACCGGTATCAGCACCACTATTGTAGCCATTGCCCTCTGCCACATCAGACTCCACCAGGTAAGTCTGACCGAAGCCGACACTTGCAGGAACATTGTTACAAGCAAGGCCGTAGGGGCTCCATACCTTATGGCTTTCGCCTACCTTGCGAACCTCACGAGAACCGATACCGTTCACCTTCACCTCGAATGTGAGTGCAGTACCATTGGCACAACCCAACTCAGAGTTGCTGATCTGTGCCACATGCTTACCCTTGGAAGTACCACCAGGTATGGTAGCCACCACCTCGGTGCCGTTCTTGAGGATTACCTCAACAGACTCAGCGTCAGCATTCAGAGTATAGACAACAGATACCTCGTTGGCATCGGTGCCACCCTGCACATTGTATGCGAATGCATTGAGCTGGATGTTGGGCTTCTCATTCATGTACTCGTCACCATACTTATATACAACGGTTCCGGGAATCAGATGAGGAACAGCGTCGGTGCCAAGAGTCTGGAACCAAGCAGGATTCTCTGTGTTACCTCCGTTCAGAGCATAGCAAACCTCTCCGCTTGCGAGCTTCTCCTTAGTGGTCAGAGTACCGGCAGTGGTACCAAACGGAGTGAGATAATAGCTGTTCTTCAATGTCATGTTGTCCGGGTTACGTGCCCATGTGTGGCTGCCTTCGGCACTCACGGTGATGGCACCTATCTGCAAGCAGTTCTCAATGGTCACAGCTGCAGAGCACCAGCCAACGATACCACCGCAGCTGTTGGTAACATCACCTTCCATGATACCATCGAATACACAGTTGGAGATTACGCCACCTGCATTCTCGGCCACGCCCAGAATACCTGCATGCGTACCATCGCCACCCACAGATGAAACGATATGCACAGAAGAGGTTACATTCTCGATTCTGGCAGATGCCCATCCATGAGCTGCCACACCGGCAGCATACTTACCATTGGTGGTGATGTTACCCAATACAATCAGGTTCTTCACTGTTCCATCCACGTTGTGGAATATGGCAGCATTTGCAGAACCATCCTCCTTCACGATGTTCACCTCGATGGAGTGGAACTTACCATCCAGAACACCGTTGAAGTCATTAATCATCATCATCTCCTTGAAGCCCTGGATGTCATCCACCAGGTCAGCCTTGGCATACTTGCTTACCGTAGCCAGGTAAGAGGAGAAGAATACAAACTGCTTGAGAGTTGCAATCTGGAACACGCCATCCACAACCTCAGGAACATAAGCTGCTGCCAGCTCGTTCTCCTTGAACATGGTGAGGTTCTGAGCCTCCTCAGTGGTGTAATTGCCATCGATGTATTCTGACTGCACATCAAATGCAAAGTTGCTGAGTCCT
>JBJFDX010000090.1:0-10033 GCA_051890235.1 Bacteroidaceae bacterium
TAGATACCCTTCGGGAGAGAGCTGCTCTTAGGCATATGCATGCCCAGGGTGTTCAGTATGAGATAATCGGCGGTTCCCTCCACTACGATGCGACAGTCCACCACCTTCACCTTTACTTTTCCTCCCTGAGCATCCTTGATAGCTGTGCTGTGGCCAGCCAATCGGAGTGTCCAAGCGCAGGACGAGGAGTTCATGGCCGACAGGTTAAGTACCTCCACAGGAGCTGAGGTTTCCTGAATGGAGAGGTAACGTGCCACTCCGTCGTCCTCCAGTCCACAGAAGGAGTATTGTCCCAGTCCCAGGTAGTCTATCCCAAAGCCAGAATCGCCATCGGACACACCCACCTCTGTCAGATTGTAATTGTCCACAACCACAGAGTTGGGCAGTATGTGATGGCCTGTGGCGCGGTTGATGAGCAAATACTTTCCGGTGGTAGCCTTGCGATATATCATCCATTGCTGAGCCTCATTCGTCTCCTCCAATGCCGAGACAATCAGGGGAGCACCCCCGTTAGCCTGAGTGTTCTCACCAATAGCCTGTTGGCCTGCCACTCCACTCTTGGCTGATATCAGGTTGTACCAGTTCTCATCTCCGGTGCTTGAAACCAGGAAGGGAGAATCATTGTAAATCTGTATGCCAATCATCACGGGCAGTTTATTACTGTATTCCTCAGCTAATTCCACAAAATGACCTTTGAGGGCTTCTGACTGAGAGAGTCCCAGATAGCAGGCGCCTTCCTCTCCCATGGTGGTAGCACGCAAGGCGTACTTGTCGCCTCGTGCCTGGAAGTTGAACGTCTGCTTCTGTGTAGAGATGAAGGCAAGCGACTGCGAACTGGTAACCTGATACCTGAAGTTCAGGTAACCCTTAATACTCTTGTTTACCAGCGATACACTTCCGTCCTCTTCTGCCTCGAAGCGCCATAGTTGTGCGGCAAGCTCCGACTCAGCAGTTGCCAAATCACGTGCATACAGGTACTTGTCCTCTACTGTGCAATACAGACTTAGTCCGCTTGCTGACTCTTGAACCGACAAGAGATACCATATCGGATTCTCAGCAGTACTGCATGTGGGCACAACCTGTGCCCTTGCTCCTATCATAGACAGAAGAACAAGGGTGAATAAGAATAGTTTTGTTTTTAGCATAATAAGATAAAAATATCTGTTACATAATGTCTTTTTTCTCTGATTGTCTGAAGGGCCTACATCTCCGATGTCCCCTTGCTAAAGATGTACTTCAGGCTTGTAATCAAGTGCTGAGGTTCCGTCTCTAATGTGGAATTTCCTGACCATAGTAATGATTTGTTTAGTTTAGTTTAGTTAACTTTAATATACTGCAGGAACGGTGGCTCTGGTGTGGGATAGCATATAGTTAATCTCCGCATCCAACTACCATTTCTATTTTATACAAAGTTATATCAATATTTATGTACTCACTCCCCATTAAAGTTTAAATAATGTTAATCGGTCTCTGTAGGGCAAATAGTTACGCCTTCAGAAACACAGATACTGGCTGATACTCATTGTCATCCTTTCTTATATATATAATAGGTATCAGATGGGGACAAGAAAGGAACAAAATTCCATGGTTGCATTTACCCAAGACGTGCTTCCTCTTAGACCCAAACTCTTCGTATCTGACAGAACCTTAATGAGACATACAGGAACCCCATGCAAGAGATACTTATATACTCCCTGCATGGGGTGCTATCATGCCCGTAACAAGAGATACTGAGCCAGTTAGTAAGGAAATGACACAGACGTTTCCATCAAGTTATATATCAATAAATTAAGAAGGATTACGAAATAAATGCAAACAAGCTTCGGCACACCTTCACCCATCCCCTTTCATCTTCCTGAAACCAAACAGAAGGGAGAGAATGAGGGCGCACATACAAGGGGAGTTCCTATACGGGATTATACTCTATCTGCTCCTCCCCATTGGGGTCGGCATGAGCAGAATGGGCCTATCGCTGCTTGCGACGGCTGTAGAAGTCGGCCGTGGCAGTAAAGAGAACGTCGCTACTGGAGTTGAGGGCTGTCTCCATAGAGTCCTGAATAACTCCTATGATGAAGCCTATGGCCACCACCTGCATAGCCACATCACCCGGCAGTCCGAAAGGTGCGCAAGCCATGGGGATGAGCAAAAGGGAACCACCGGCCACGCCCGAGGTTCCACAGGCTCCCAGAGTGGCCAGGATGCACAGGATAAGTGCGCTGGAGAGCGAAACCTGGACGCCCGCGGAATGGCAGGCAACCAGACTCATCACGGTGATAGTGATGGCTGCACCGTCCATATTGATGGTGCTACCAAGGGGTATGCTCACCGAGTAGAAATTCTCATCCACGCCCATACGTTTGCACAACGACATGTTCACAGGAATGTTCGCAGCCGAAGACCGCGTGAAGAAGGCACTCACGGCACTTCCTCTCAAGCATCTCCAAAGCAGAGGATAGGGATTTCTGCGCAGCAAACAGAAAGTGATGAGAGGATTGATGAGTAGCATCACCGTGAGCATGCACCCCACCAAGAGGAGTATAAGGCGACCATAGGTGGCAAAAATTTCCAGTCCGTTCTCACTCACAGAAGCATACACCAGACCCAGAATACCGATGGGGGCATACTGGATGACCCACTGCACCACGAGCGAGACTGCATCAGCCAGTTGGCGCGTCACTTGTATGGCTTGCTGTGACCGCGTATTCTTAAGGGCCAGCCCCATGACGATGCTCCAGAAAAGCACGCTCAGATAAGCAGCATTGCTCACAGCCGAGATAGGGTTGCTGATGAGACCAAGCAAGAGATTGCCTATCACCTCCGAAAGGGCAGCGGGAGCCATCTCTCCACCAGCGCCCACACCTGTCAATGTAAGCGTCACAGGAAACAGGCGGGAGGCCAGCACAGCCACCAGCGAGGCAATAAGGGTGCTGGAGATATACAGACCGATGACCGTACCGAAGCGCTTCCCCAGTCCACCGCTTGCCTGAGCCACGGATGCCGTCACGAGCACAGCCACCAGGATGGGAGCCACAGACTTGAGTGCTCCCACAAACAGGTTGCCCAGGGTAGATATTCCGTTGACACCGGGACAGAGGATAGCCAGTCCGGCTCCAAGGAGTATGCCGATGAAGATGCGCGTGATAAGGTGTGTGCCGGTATAGGCTCTCCACAGGGAAGTCAGGATGTGTTTCATATCTCTAATAATCGATTCTTAACGATGAGCATAACAAGCACAAGTCATTGTGCCAGCCGACTGCAAAGGTATGGCTTTCTGAAGGATTGGGGAACAGGAAAGCGCAGAAATATACCCTATAGGGCGCACGCTTCCGAGTTCCATCCCCAAACCTCTCATAGGCACGATTAGGTAAAGACGGAGAGAGGAGTGTGCGGTTCCTCACCTCTTTTAGGTAACAGATTAATGATTTTTGAGTAGGCAGAGACCTTGAGGGCGTGCAAAACCACAACTTTTGCGCATTGACACGCACAGACAATCCCCTTACCTTTGCACCGCAAATATCAACAACCATCATTATTATTACTCCATTATGAAACACATCATTACTCTACTCCTCTTCATCGCTGTCACCACCTGCGCCCGTGCGCAAATGCATGGCGCCATGACCTTTGCAGGAGAGGCTCGCTTCTACGTTACAGCCGGCAACTCCACCATGGGAGAAACCGACATCCCATCTGACACTCTGCTCTATGATGGAACAGGCAACACCTTTACCCTTCCACCCATGACCTATGGCAACATGATCATTCCCTCGTTCACCATCTCGGGAGCCACTCAAACCTCCGCCGGATATTCGGGGGTGACATGGGAGGACACCTCGTTCACAAGCACCACTCCCCAAGGGAAGACCATCACAGGCAGTTCGCTTCGAGGGTCGTTCACCCACGATGAGGGCATCTACAACCTGCGGCTGGACATCACCTTCCTCTATGGATCCATGCCTATGCCCATCACCTACAGCATCAATGCCTACTATGTAAAATCCACCACCAAGCCCCTTGCGGTGAAGGTGGCAGGGGCGGAGTATCAGAACGAAAGCGTCACTTACGATGCTCGTCTCTACAGAGCCGAAGGAGAGACTCTGCTTGATATAGCCATCCACGAGTACTGTCTGCAGGGCACTGTGATGGGCGACCTCACATTGGGAGCCTACACCATCCGGGGGCTTGCCTACAACGAGGCTCAAGGGGGTTACTGGCGTGACTATTCCGAGGATGGTCTGTCGTTCCGCTTCACCACATCGGGAGGCATTGCTCAGGATTACACCTTCACTCGTCTGGGAAACATCCTGGTGAAGATGAGCGGAACGAGCATCGACTTTGCCGAGAACAACTTCCAGCCCGGCAGTATGCCCTTCCCCATCTGCAGCCTGCTGGGCACAGACCCCTCCACGGACATCGGACTCCCACAGGAAGAGACCTCTGCCAGGACAGAGAGCCCCGCCTATGACCTGAACGGAGTCAGAGTGTGTCAGGACTATAGAGGAATAATCATCAGAAACGGAAAGAAATATCTGAAGCAATGAGAAACCGTGGAGTACACTTCCTGGCTACCTACCTGGTTACCTCCGTTATGTTCACCTCGTGCGAAGGCATCCTGAGCGGACTGTATGACGAGATGCCCAGTGAAATAACCCTGACAGAGAGACAAATCTATGTGGACGCCAGCCGCTGGGATGCCTGGCAGTATATCAATATGGACCAACTTCTGGCCTCGGCCACTGACTCCACCATCAACACTTCCTCAGCCATCACCACCATGAACATTCCCACCGACCCTTCCCCGGGGCAAGACTCCACGGGCATCTACACCTATTGGTTCGACGTCCTCGGCAAGGGACTCTCCGAATATGAGTTCCGCGGCTCATACAGCACACAGCCTCAGCCGGAGCCCAGAGCTTGGACAATCGCCATCCATCGCGAGGTGGTGCGCACCAACAGGTGTGGTGTACTGCAGACCGACTACACCTCTATGGCCGACCTGCCAGAGTCAAGTTCTGCCTTCCGGGATGCTGAGTTTCGGACAGATGAATGGTCGGAGCGCGACGTGTGGGTGATGCAGGGACAGATGTTACAGGGCCTGATAGGATGCCAGGGCATACCTATCAACCAGGTGCTATCGGGCTGGTACACATGTCATATTCCACCCATGCCGCCCACCTATACGATGAATCCTCGTGTATATGTCCTGCGCCTGGCCAATGGCCGACATGCCGCTCTGCAACTGGCCAATCATCTGTCGCCCTCGGGTACAAAATGCTGTTTCACCATCAATTACAGATACCCCTATTAGATATGCGTATCATTCCATCCCTGCTCTTCATCCTGATTTCAATAAGCACTCTGTCACAGACGGCCTACCTGGACTCTGTAGAACGGGTGTGGATGGAGAAGGAACTCAATCAGATAGTGGTGACAGGCACACGTACGCCTAAACTACTCAAAGATGTGCCCGTACCCACAAGGCTCATCAGCGAATCTGACCTGCGCAAGGCCGATGCCACCAACATCCAGAATCTGCTCATGCAGGAGCTCCCCGGAGTGGAGTTCTCCTATGCCATGAACCAGCAAACCCACCTCAATATGGCTGGATTTGGGGGACAGGGCATCCTGTTTCTGGTGGATGGTGAACGACTGGCAGGAGAGACCATGGACGACATTGACTTCAGCCGCCTGACCATGAACAATGTGGAACGCATAGAGATTAGCAAAGGAGCCTCATCGGCCCTCTATGGCAGCAACGCCGGAGGCGGAGTAATCAACATCATCACCAAGGAAGTCAGCCTACCATTCATAGTGAACCTGAGTGGCAGATATGGGCGACACAATGCCCAACGGTATAGTGGCACGCTGGGAACAAAGAGACAGACATGGCAAAACACGCTCACAAGCATGTATTCCCAGAGCGATAGTTACAACGTCACCTCGGCCGACAACCCATCCACGCGCATCATCTCCACCATCTATGGCGACCGCAACCTCAACGTCAGAGACCAATTCTCCTACCGCCCTCTGCCCCAGCTCAAGTTCACGGCCCGCGCCGGCTACTATCTGAGGCAGACCTCCCGAACGAGCGACCTTACGCAACAATACATGGACATGAGTGGAGGAATGAGAGGGTTGTGGGACATCACATCCAAGGACCAACTGGAACTGAGTTATTCCTTTGACCAGTATGATAAAGCAGACAAGCAGAGGCTCACAGGACTCAACCTGCGCCGGTACTCCAACGTTCAGAACATCCTACGAGCTCTCTACTGCCACTCATTCGCTCATGGGCATATACTCACGGCAGGTGCCGACTATCTGCATGACTATCTCTACAATGAGAATCTTGAGGGAAACCGATGCGAACAGGACTGTCTGGATGCCTTTATGCAGTTCGACTGGCACCTGAGCAGCCGATGGGAGCTACTCACAGCCTTGCGCTACGACTATCTATCCCAAGGCTCAGCATCGCAAGTCACCCCCAGGGTGAATGTACGATACCAAGTCCTTCGCAACCTCAATCTACGCATGGGCTACGGGATGGGCTTTCGCGCTCCCAGCCTGAAGGAAAGGTACTACAGCTTCGACATGTCGGGAATATGGATGGTGGAAGGTAACCCGGACCTCAAGTCGGAACTTTCCCACAACCTGAACGCTTCTCTTGAGTACACCCGCAGACACCTCTGCTACAACCTTTCGGCCTACTACAACCATGTGACCAACAAGATAGCCTCGGCAGCCCCTTACTTCAAGTCCCCTTCGGATGGCCTGCCCTACCTTCCCTATGCCAACCTAGCATCATATAAGGTATATGGAGGCGAAGCTTCCGTTCAGGGCAATTGGAAGAGTGGTATCGGATGCCGACTGGCCTACGCGCTGACCCATGAAGAGATACCGCAGGACAAGGACGGCACCACATTGAGCAGTCAGTATCTTCCTGCACGTACCCATGCCCTCAACACACGGGTGGACTACGACCATCAGTTCAGACACAACGTGGGTCTGTACCTTGCATTATCGGGCAGGCTCCTCTCGGGCACAGAAAACCAGGAGTACCGCAACTACTATGACGTCACAGAGGGAATGGTCAAAGTGCACTATCCTGCCTATACACTATGGAAGATGCAGGTCACCCTACGCATAGGAGAGCATGTGGGCTTACATCTGACTGCCGACAATCTGCTCAATTACAAACCTCAATATTATTATCTCAACTGCCCGCTTACGGACGGCATAGACCTTCAGGTGGGTGCAACCATTGACATCTGATGAACAATAAGAACATCTATCCAGAGAGGACCATAGCCTCCTTTCTGCTCGTACTCTTCACCATGCCCTTGGGGCACGCCCTCATGATACTCATGGAGCACATCATGCCCCCTATTACACTGCACCTCACTGCTTTCCTGATGGGGCTCACCGGACTCTGTATCACCATCTGGGGTATATTTGTCAAGGGAGAAACACGGAAAACCATCTTTGGTCTGAGTGGGGGACTGCTCTTCTGGACAGGATGGGTGGAGTTTCTGATGGCATACTATGCTCATCGGTACGGCACCCATTGCGACCTATCGGGAGACGGCACCGTTACCACCATCACCCACTATGTACAGGGAGTAGCCCAGAGCCATGAGTTCCTCATCAACGGTATACCTATTGAGGAGTACTCACGCGACGAACTCAAGCTGTTGCGTGGCTCTCGTCCCGAGTATCTCACCATGCCCTCTTCGTTTGGCTTTTTCATGATGTTTGCACTCATCTACGTTTGCTGCCTTCGCACCGGGTGTCTGGGTATCAACTGGTTGCAGAGAAAGATATTTCGAGACAAGCGTGATATAGTAGTGGTGAAGCCCATGACACGTCATACAAGCATCGTCACCTTCATGGAACTCAACACCATGCTGTGGGCCCTTTACCTGACGCTCATGTTCTGTTATGACCCCATCTTTCTGGGAGACCAGCATCCGCTCACCTACGCCCTGGCTCTGGTGTGTCTGATGGGTAGCAGCTTCATGCTGAAGCGTGCCCTGAGGATACAGTCATGGGGAGCCAATATTCGCATGGCCATAGCCACAGTCATCGTCTTCTGGACCTTCGTAGAGGTCATGGCCCGCAATCAGTTCTTCAAGGAGATATGGGTGGCACCCCAAGAACATCAGACCGAGATGTGGAGCATCCTCACGGCCTTTCTCCTCCTCATTGCCCTCCTTCTCCTTCACCACAGGACAAGCCAGGCACAGAACCGGGAAGAATAACTCCAAGCAAAAGAGAAAAAACGAAGGAAAAGCGGGCGGGACAGATACGGTTGGGGCTGACACCTCATGAGAAGTACCAGCCCCAGTACATGTATGACTGTGCGGTCAGACTACGTTTAGGGTTGCGTAGTCTGCAACGGACGATAGTTGATGCCGGCAGCCTCCAGTCGATGCAGATGAGACTTGAGGCGATGCTCAAAGTTCTCCCATTTCTGAGCGTCGTTGGGAGTCCATGCCTTCTCCACCATTGCCAGGGCACGGGGGAACACCATGAACTGCATTCTGCCCACAGTGGGAATAAACTCTCCCCAGACATTAGACTGAATACCCTTGACCAACTTGAGTTGCTCGGCACTTAGGTCGGCAGGGATTACATCGGAGGTATAGATGCGCTTGAGCGTGTTGTCATCCTGCCCATAATCGAAGTAACAATAGGTGGTGGGACAGATGACCACCTGATTGCCCATCTCGGTGGACTTCTGCGCCACATCAGCATGATCACCGCGCCACCAGTATACTGTGGCTGTGCGGGAGACTCCACCCTCGAGTATCTCGTCCCAACCCATCAGCTTACGACCATGCTGGTTGAAGAAACGCTCCATGTCCTTGGTAAACCATGCCTGCAGTTCGGTCACATCCTTCAATTTCTCTTCGGCAATACGTCTCTGGCAGTCAGGACAGCCTACCCATCGGGAACGATCGACCTCATCTCCTCCTATATGTGCATATTCATAAGGAAAGAGTTGGAAAATCTCCTCCCAGACATTACGGCAGAACTCCAGAGTCAGGTCCTTGCCCAGGCATAGGGGTTCGTTGCCATCCTGCCTGCAAGAGAGCAGAGGATAAGCCTGAGTACCGCACCAGAAGTGTCCGGGCATATCTATCTCGGGGATTACATCGATACCTCTGACAGCAGCATAGCGCACCACTTCCCTCACATCGTCCTGAGTGTAGAAGCCTCCATAGAGTTTACGTCCGTTCTCCTCGCGAATATACTTCGTGGGCAAGAGCAGGGTGGGATTGTTCTCATTCTGAGCTCTCTTCTCACAATTGATGTCAATATCCAAGCGGAACTCTCGCCATGCGCCGCGCTGAGTGAGAAGGGGATACTTGTTAATCTGTATGCGCCAGGCCACGCCATCGGTGAGATGCCAATGGAACTTGTTGTATTTATACAGGGCCATGTGGTCAAGAAACTGCTTGGTCTCCTCCACAGAATAGAAGTGTCGGGAGGGGTCGAGCATCAGCCCTCGCCAGTGATAAGCGGGCTTGTCTTTCACCTGCACCACAGGCACCTTCCAGCTTACCCCAGACACAGGATTGAGGCTCTCTATCTCATCGGGGAGCAACTGACGCAAGGTGCTGATGCCATTGATGACTCCGCGATAGGTACCTGCCTTTATGGTAATACCGCCCTTGCTGACATTCAGGTTGTAAGCCTCATCCTCCTTATCCTCTGCAGGCACAAGTACCAGATTGATATCACCTGTCCCCCTTCGGATCGCAATATCCTGATAGCCCGTAGCACGCGAAAGCATCTGTTTCAGATAATCGGCAGCATCTGCCAAGGCTGGGTCATTGACTCCGATGTTCATCCTATCCCTCAACAGGAATGCACCCTTGCCCTCCTTCACTTGGGTGGGCAATGGGATGATGTTCACACTTGCCTGCACACATACCGAAGCAAGCAACAGCAAGATACCAAGTAGAGTTCTCTTATTAGTCTTAGTCATAGAGAAATGAAATGTTAGGTGTTTATTGAACAGATTTCATCC
>JBJFDX010000091.1:0-2704 GCA_051890235.1 Bacteroidaceae bacterium
CAAACGACTTGGGCTCCATCCTTTCTTTTGTCTCGCCTAACTGCTGTCCGTTGACGTACAACAGAGTTCTGCGTTGAGCATAATAATGTGTGACCGTGATGTCATATGCTTCTGAGTTGCTTGTCAGCATGGCTTTGTCGGCAAGGATGCAGGTTCCGTCTGCAGATGTGTATCTGATTCTGTTTCCGTCAGTGATGCTCACAGTGGCCTCACCTTTCTCCGTGCTTATGGTCAGGAGTTTGCCAGGCTTGTTTCCTTTGATTCGGAGTGTGACGGTAAAAGGATGTACTGTTCCTTCGCCAGCAAACTGGATGGTTGCTCCCTTGGATAATGTCATGCTTCTCTTGGTATCCCGGGTGGGGTAGGGTTTTCCTTGCTTGAGGGCATCAAAGAGGGAGGGAGGTATTGCAAACATGAATTCCCGATGACCTTCAGTATCCTGATGATAGGTGTCTCTCATATATCCGTCTGCCCATTTGCCTTCTCCGTTGTCGATGGCTCCCAGTACGTTCACGCTGGGCACGTCCCAGCGATGGATGTTGAGATTCATCTTCTTGACATAATCATAATCACTTGCTGTATAGTCTCCCCGTGTGTAGTTGTTCATCACCACAGGTATCTTGCCATCCTTTCTGCACTTGGAGATGAGTATCTGCATGTTGTCTCTGAACTGGTTGAAGATGCTCGTGGGATTTTCTGCACCATGGATTCCTTCGTTGCCCATGCTGAGTCCGATGATAACGTATCGTCCGAAGTCATGCAGCATCTCGTCATATCTATTGAGCAGGTTTATCGTGGTGTTTCCACCTATTGATACTCCACTCACGGTAAAGGGAGTGTGGCTCAACCCTTTGTCGAAGCGCTCAGCCAGGACTTCTCCATACATATAAGCATATCCCTTGTGGTCCAGTGCACCCTCTCCGTTGCAGACTGATGAACCGAATGCAGATATCCTGTTGTCATCTATAGGTGCGTCGATATCCCAGGTGTGATGGTTCATGTCCAAAGTGATGGTATAAGTGCCTCGGTTGATACGAATGTTTTCTGTTTCGAAACCTTCTGAGGACATTCCCATTTCTGAGCGTTTTCCCTTGATACGCTTCACTGCAAGGGCGTCGTTGTTGTTAAAGGCAAAATAAAAATACTTGTCGCTGAAGAGGAACACGTCTCCATGGTTCATGTCCACTTGGGATTTCCATACTCCATGGCCCAGATAGGTCATCTGCGTGCCGTCTTGAACGATGTCCCCTTTCAGATAGAGTGTGACGGGCTGGATGCTTATGCTATCCTTACGGATATCCAGACGTACTCTTATCGTTTGTTCCTGATTGATGCAGAAGGGCTTTCCGTCTTGTACCACTTGCCAATCCTGGGTTCCTTGTCCCAAGGTGATTGTCTTTCCATCTTCGTTTCCTTTGATAAGGAATTCTCCTGCCGAGGCTTTCATGTATGCTTCATATATGCCTGTCGGTTGTCCTTTAGGCTTCAGTTCGCTCATCTCCACAGGCAGAGCCTTTTCTGTTGCTGTCCCCACCAGTTGTATCTTGGTGAATGATTTCTCCACTTGCTGAGTAACAGGTTCGCTGGGCACATTCTGATGTTCCCGGGCATAAGCACCTGTTGAGAGTCCCATTCCCAGGGAAACTATCGTCAGGCAACCTCTGATACACAAGTTCTTTATCATCATTAGGCCTTTTTTATCTGGTAAAAGTGATTAAATATCTGATTGAAGTTTGTATAATCCTGAACCCACTTCGATGATGGTATAGCCCATCTCTTCCTGAACGGAATGTATACCGTTCCCAATAGAGGGGAATATGTTGAAGCGGCTGGGGATGCTTATGCGGGCCTGTGTGTTGGCAGGTATTTCTATTGTCCACGTCAGGTGTTTACCTTCCTTGTTCCATTTGCTTCTGATGAGTCCTGAAGCGCTTCGGTAACTGGCGCTTACCTGATTGAGTTCTTCGGGGAAGCAAGGTTTCATGTCCAGATAACGATAGCCTTGTGTGCCCTCCTTCTGACGTATTCCTGCCAGATCTTCGTAATACCAGAGCAACAGGTCACCGAGGAGCATCACATGATTGCCGCTGTTCATGGCGGGATTGGCTGTATCTCCATTCCAGAGTTCCCAAATGGTAGTGGCTCCGTGTTCTATCATGTAGCCATAACTGGGATAAGTGCGCTGATTGACTATTTTCATAGCCAGGTCGGTATGTCCCCTCCTGGTAAGTCCACGCATCAGATGCTGAATGCCCAGTACGCCGCAACTCACGTGTTCATCAAACTTATTCTTGGTCACATCGATGATGTTCTGCATGACTCGTTCCTCATATCCCGTGGGCACAAGACCCAATTCCAGGGACAGAATGTTGGCAGTCACGGTGTTGTTGCTGTATTGTGCGGTCTCTGTGTTGAACATTTTCTCGTTGTAGGAATCCCGGATGTTTCTCATCAGCCGGCGATAATAGGTGGCATCGGCATCCAGTCCCATGCTTTCTCCCATCTCTGCCATCATGCGCAGGCAGTCATAGAAGACGGTGGTACTCAGTACCGTGGCTTCTGTGATGCGCGAAGGGTCTTGGCTGTTAATCAACTCTTTGCTTTCAGGAGGCATACACCAGTCTCCGTAAACGTCATAAATCACCACGCCCTCCTGCATCAGATTCTGTTCCACGAATTGTGTCCATCTTCTGAGTGCTGGATA
>JBJFDX010000092.1:0-2702 GCA_051890235.1 Bacteroidaceae bacterium
ACTGGTTTAACGGTCTGCTCTCAGACAAATTCAATGTCCACAGTCGTGTATTATGGGAAAAGGAGTCACAGGGAATCTTCCAGACATTCAAGGTCGATTGTGAGTATCTGGGCGAGCTCTCACAGTACAGCCATTATAAGGCCACGGTACATGTCAATGAATCTGATTACAAAAGGGATAATCAGTACGCTGATGTAGGGTCTGTGTTCCGTAACCTTCAGCTCCTTATCCTTGATCAGGAGGGAGGGCTTCTCCATTTTGCCACTCCTACTGGAGAGGATGCCGACAAGGAGAAAAACCATTATGCCAAATACGAGGAGGACGAGGACTATACTTTCGAATTCTATCTCGATCCCAAGCAGATTGGATATGCGCAATGTTTCATTCTGGCTCCTGCATTCTCGGAGTGTTATGACTGGAAAGGTGGCTGGGGCAACGGTTACTGGAGCCGTCAGTATCGTTATTTTGCCAGGCCTACATATCATAGTTTCGATGGTCATTGGGCTTATGCCAGCATGATAGAGCCCTTGGATGTGGTGACAGGAAAGGCCAGCTCGGCGTGGATGAACAGTATGGCAGTGGCTGTGGATGTGGACTTCTCCTTCCCGGAGATTTATCCCCATTCTTCTGCGCTCAGAATCAAGGCCGAGTTCTATGATGATCAGGGCAACTTGGTCAAGACCGGCAAGAAGAAGATGGAGCCGCAGAAGAGGGATGGAACTGCCAAATACATGTTTTTCTGTGACTATCCCAAGACCACCAGGCTGGATCATGTGAAAATCTCTCTTTCCTATGACGATTGGGACCCGGATTTGAATATGTTGCGTACCAATAGGGAACTGGGCTATGAAAAAAAGTCTCTGGTCAAGGGCGAGATGGATTTCTGGATGGAATACTCCTCGGCAACCAAGGACATGTGGGCTGACTATAAGTAAGAGAGTGGAGAGGCTGATGTCATGTTACGTATGTTCAGCCGAGCATGCTTGTCTGATGTCTTCAATCAGGTCTTCCTTATCCTCAAGCCCTACGCTGATGCGTACCATCGTATCGTCAACCTGCATTGATTGGCGCTGTTCATCGGTAAAAGTAACGAAGATGGTACTGGCAGGATGTATGGCCAGCGTCTTGCGGTCGAAGAGGTTTGTGGCTCGATGTATAATTTTCAGCTTGTCAATAAAGGCAAAGGCTGCATCTTTTGACTCAAGACTGATGGTAAAGACGGCTCCGTGGAGTAATCCGAACTGTCGTGTTGCCAGTTCGTGGTAAGGATTCTGGGATAGGCCCGTATAGTTGACGTGTCTGATACCTGGTATCTCCAGACATTGCTGGGCAAGCCATAAGGTGGATGAGGCCTGACGTTCGAAACGAAGTTTAAGCGTGTCAAGCCCAAGTGTCTGTATGTAGGCCACCTGAGGAACCATCAATGCTCCCATATTGGTGAGCAGTTCTGTCTTCAGTCTTGCCGTGAAGGCTTGGCGCTTTCCCACTTGTCTGGTACGTGCACGCAGGGTTGACGATGCAGCCTGCGACCAGTCAAAATGACCGAAATCGATGATCAGACCTCCTAATCCTGTGCCACCTCCTGAGATGTACTTAGTACTGGATACAAGTTCTATATCAACTCCCAGTTTGCACGCTTTGAATTCAGAGAACGGAACCATGGTGGTATCGGCCAGCAGAGGCACGTGATGCTTGTGCGCCACTTCAGCTATGTCCTCGATGTCTGCTACCAAAAGTTGGGGATTGGTGATGATCTCAAAGAAGAGTGCACAGGTCTTTTCGTCTATGGCAGCCTCCACTTCATCGCGGGATGTAAAATCTACGAATCGAGACTCTACACCCAATATACCCAATGTGTCTCGTATAAGTGAAATGGAGTTTCCGAAGAGATGCTTGGAGGCTACTATATTAAGTCCTGCCTCGCTGACATTGATGAGAGCATGGCTAATGGCTGCCATGCCCGTATTGAGTGCCGTGACGCTTAGCGCTCCTGTTACATTCCTGACGCGTTGCTCGAAATACGTGGTGGTGGGGTTGGCTATGCGTGAGTAAGATGGGACAGGGGAACGTCCGCTGAAGGCATCTGTCATAGCCTTGGCTGAAGGAAACTCAAATGATGCAGAAAGATAGACAGGCATGGAGAGAGCTCCATAGGCATCTGGCTTCGGGTATTGGGTGTTGAGTATCTTGGTTTCGTATTTCATACATATAATATATATAAGGTGTGTGTTTGTTATCTTGTGGGTGTGTCTTATCTTGAACCAACTATTTTTCTGACTGCTATGACAAGTTTGTCTACATCCTCTCGAGTGTTGTAAAGGGCAAATGTGGGTCGTACGCTCATCTCATGCCCCAAGGCTCTCAGAGCGGGTTGTGCACAATGGTGACCTGCTCTTACTGCGATGCCTTCCTGGTCAAGCAGTTTGCCGGTTTCGGGCACGGGGATGCCATCAAGCACAAAGGATACCACACTCACTCTGTGTTTGGGATTTCCCAGAAGGGTGAGCCCAGGAATCAAAGCCAGTTGTTCGCGTGCGTATTCGGTCAGGATATGCTCGTGATGCTCAATGTTACGTATACCGATATGTCTGACGTAATCAAGGGCTGCGCCAAGCCCGATAGCATCAGCCACATTAGGTGTTCCAGCCTCAAATCGTGCAGGGGGATCGTTGTATTCTGTCCTTTCGATGGTTACATCCTTG